>CAYXHX010000012.1:0-17852 GCA_964464835.1 uncultured Chitinophagaceae bacterium
AAATAGCTATATGCTTGATGATCCAAAAAATAACCTGAAAGATATCAATGACCAGTTTTTACATACACAATTTATAGCATTGGTTGATAAAAACGGGAAAATCCGCGGGCATATTTATGATGCTTTGAAACAGGATGAAATAAAAGCATTATCGGCGGAAATTGCCGTGTTACTGAAAGAGCCTGTTGATTCAAAAAGTGAATAAATTTTTTGGTTTATAAGAATTGATATGGAAAATGCAACTGCAACTATTTTAAAGAAAAATCATTTATCTGTTACAGACAGCAGGGTGAAGATTCTTGAACTTTTTATGAAAAAAGGAAATGCACTTGCACATGCGGATATTGAAAAGCAAACGCAAGAGCAATTTGATCGCGTAACGATTTACCGGACTTTACAAACATTTGCAGAAAAAGGGATAGTGCATGCAATCCCTACTGCAGATAATTCGATATTATATGCATTGTGCAAGGAAGAATGCAGTGAAGGAAAACATGCAGATAACCATGTACATTTTATTTGTGAAAAATGTGACACTACATTTTGCCTTGATCATATTACTATTCCAACTTTGCAAATGCCGCCCGGGTTTATTATGAAGCAGGCCGGATTGATTGTTGAAGGTGTTTGTAAAAACTGCGCTGCAAAAAAATAATCGCTTTTCTTTACCTTCGGAAAATGTTTACTAAAACTGACATAGAAAATTATTTTACCGGTGAAAAAACGCAGGCTGCAATTGTTTTTTTTATAGGGCTTGCCATGCTCATTTTCGCAATTGTTGCACTGCTATTTCTAAAAAAGCAAAGTTGGAATGGGATTGCGATAGCTGCCGGGATTCTCGCCATTATTCAATTATGTTTGGGCGGCATTGTATATCAGCGAAGCGATAAACAACGCACGGATATGGTGTATAATTTTGATATGAACCCGCAAAAAATTATTGATGAAGAAATACCGCGAATGCAGCAGGTAAATTCAAATTTTACAATCTATAGAATTTGCGAACTCATTACTTTAGCCGCTGGTATTTTTTTAATTTTTGCATTTCGCGGAAATGTTTCCAAACAATTCTGGATAGGAATTGGAATTGCATTAGTAATCCAATCTATCATTTTTCTGGCAATAGATTCTATAGCTGCAAAGCGTGCCAAAACTTATACAGAAAAGATGGTTTCATTTTATCAAAAGAACTAAGCCCGAATGTTTACATGCTTACAATTATTTTTTGAACAAATTTTTCGGTGCCATATAAAATGTGTACAAAATAAACTCCTTGTGCCAGGTTTGGTAAAATAATTTGTTGCGAGTTGAAACTTGTCCCAGTCTTTTGATACACCATTTTTCCATTCACATCTACTATGTTGACATCCATTTTCTGAATATTTTTCAAACCACTTTGCACTTCTACATTCACAACATGCTGAACAATTGTTGGGTACACTTTGATAACTGTTTCGGCATTATCCATCATTAAAACAGGCTTATTTCCCGATATAAATTGATTTTCTATTATCGTTGGATTCGTTACTGAAAGCACTGTGAAATTCCCAAATGACGATAAACCACTTCTGCTAATAAACCGATACAGGTTACCTGTTGCAGCACCGGCTTGTGCAGGTTTGTAGTCCCATTTTGTACCGTTATATCGTACTACCATGCATTTTGTTTTATCAAAATTCAACAACTCATCTGTATTTTTCCAATTTGCTTCTATAACTGCATTGCCATTTCCCGGAGTAGCTTCTGAGATAAACCAACCCGCATCAATGCCGCCAGTGCATGTTCCAATGCCTGAACAGAATAATCATCTGTTGTACCATTCTCAGTTATACTGATTGCATTATAAGTATTCTTTGTAAATCCAACCGGGAAAGTGAAAGCTGTCGTTCCAATTTTATTTTTCCTCAATAAGCCGGCACCATTTGTAATAAAAAATCTTTTGTTGCTGAAACCTTGTACCGAAGCATTGCTTCTCAAGGTGAGTGTATTTTTTCCCAACTTAATCCAGTTTTGATCTGCAAGAAAAATAACCGAATTGATCACACCGGCATTGCCTTTCAGGTTTACAAAAGAGTTGGGCGCTTTATTTAACTGTAAAATATAAACACTTCCATTGGTATTTTTCAAATTGGAATTACCAGTTCCATAAAACTCCAATAAAGAATTATCCTGGTTGTATGTTCCTGTATTGGTAAAGTTCCCCTGGACACTATAAATACCATTTCCGGAAAGGGATGCATTTGGAACATTTATAAAACTTCCGGCCGAAATAATTTTCCCTTCATTCGTTATTATTCCATTCGTAGAATTGGTAATATCAGATTGAGTATATACAATTGCACCCGATTCAATAGTGATAGTTCCACCGGCATTTACAAGTTGTGCATGTACATTCAGATAAAAAAATAATATACCTGCAGCAAGGATTATTTTTTTTGGAACAAAATTATTTTGTTTCATATCACAAGTTTTTAAATTCATAAAAGGGAATTAATTTCCGATACACATAATGTTCCATGTAATACTTTGATTGATCGTAGCATTACTGGTATTTAAAAGCCTTGCTTTACAGCCGGATGCTGTAACATCATATATAACCAATTGCAATTGATATAGTGGGCCTGTGGTACCTCCGTTGCTTGTAATATTGCCAACATATACTTGCGGTGCAGTTGTAAACCCCGAGAAACCAATACTCGCTTCAGCCGTTAGTGTATGTGCGGCAAGATTGACAACAGTAAATGCAGCAGTCCTTGTATAGTACCTGATATTGGTACTTCCCTGTGCATTATACATTACACCTTTATTCCCTTTTACAAGTATATCTCCTGCAAAAGTAGCTGTACCTGAAACTTTCATAGTTCCCGAAACATCCAGTTTTGCTGAAGGTACTATTGTACCTATTCCAACATTTCCGCCATTGGCTATTACAAACCTATAACTTCCATCTTCATTGATGTTGAAAACATTTGACGTACTGTTATAATTCATTATCCAAAACTTAGAGTCGGTAGAATTATATAAAGCTAATGAACCATCATTCACTGTCATTTTGTAAATCGGGGTAGTTGTACCTATACCAACATAGCCGGCAAAATACCCATTACTATTACTGTTGATACTACCATTTACATCCAGTTTATATAATGGGTTTGTCGTACCAATACCTACATTTTGGGCAATACTATTTAAGCCAATACAAGCACATAAAAGTGTAAAAATTTGCTTTTTCATAATAAAATTTTTGAAAAAATGAATGTTTGTTTTTTAATGATATTATTTTGAAGTGCAAAATATATAATATTCAAAAAAAATTATTACAAATACTTCAGATGTCATTTCTGTTTATTAAACGGTAAAAGAAGACCAATTGTTCAAAATTTAATGTAACAGGGCAATTACTTTTTAACAATTATTCTTTATGCAAATTTTTCGGTGCCATATAAAATGTGTACAAAATAATCTCCCTGTGCCAGGTTTGGTAAAATAATTTGTTGCGGATTGAAACTTATATAAAGCATCTTCAAATTATTCAAACTTCAATAGAAAAGTTTGATAGTTCCTTGTGTAGCATTCAAATTAAAAAGTATTATTTTTGAATCATGTCATTGATTACAATCATCGGATGGATGATATTCTCCCTGTTTTTCGTTGCATTTTTTATGGCTGTGGAAATGGCATTTATCAATAGTTCCCGGATCCACATTGAACTCAAAAAAAAACAGGGCAATAAAAATGCCGGCATTATCTCTGCATATTTGGATAAGCCTTCCGTTTTATTTGGAACCTCACTCATGGGCATCAATAGCGGCATGGTGGTATTTGGTATTTTTTTTATAACCTATATGCGTACTACTTTATGGAACCCGTTTCATTTAGAAAATGATTATGTACGGTTTGGTTTTAATACCATTATCGCTTCGGTTGCACTGTTGTTGGCCGGTTTAATTTTACCTAAATCAATTTATAAGAAAAAGCCTGATCACTTTTTATTGGCAATGGCGCCACTGGTTCAATTTTTTCAAACAATATTTTACCCTTTTATAAAAGTCATTTCGGGTATGGCAGATTCTATGTTGAAATTTTTATTCAATGTGAATATTCCAAAAAATGAAGATGAATCAGAAGGCATAGACCTGGAAACCTTTGTTTTGCAAAACAAAGAACAGGAAGAAAGAGAAAATGAATTACATACCGATCTTTTTGAAAACGCATTATCATTACCCACAATAAAAGTGCGGCAATGCCTGGTACCGCGTACGGAAATTGAAGGTATTCCTGTAGAATCGTCCATAGAAGAAGCCCGCTTGTATTTTATTGAAACAAAGCTGAGTAAACTGGTAGTGTATAAAGATAATATTGATGACATACAAGGCTATATACATCAATTGGACCTTTTTAAAAAACCACAACAAATCCAGGATATTTTAATCCCCATTCCAGTAATCCCCGAAAGCATGAATGCAACTGACTTACTGAATATTTTATCCAAAGAAAGGAAAAGTATTGCCTGGGTGGTGGATGAATTTGGCGGTACCGCAGGCATCATTACCATGGAAGATGTATTGGAAGAAATATTCGGAGAAATTGATGACGAAGATGTATTGGAAGAAGTGTTTGGCGATATCCGTGATGAATACGATACAGAAGACTTGCAGGAAAAACAATTATCTGAAACGGAATATATTTTTTCCGGCCGGCTCGAACTCGATTATTTAAATGAAAAATATGGCTTTGGTTTTGAAAAAACAGATGCTGAAACACTCTCCGGTTATATCATTGAAGAATATAAAGCCATCCCGGAAGCCAAAGGCCGCATTATCCTTGATGGATTTGAATTTGATATTTTACAAGTGAGCGATACACGGATAGAATCCGTAAAAATTAAAAAATTAGGAAACTGATTTTTTAAACAAGGAACAAGAAATTTTATTCAACGCCTTCCACTTACCTTTGCAACCTTATTTTTGCAGCAATGAGCGAAGGTTTCTTCAAACGCAGGAGCGGGCAATCAGAAATGTCTTTTATTGACCATTTGGAAGCATTGCGCTGGCATGTAATCCGGTCACTGATTGCTATATTGATATTGGCTTTGATTATCTGGCTCAATATTCAATGGGTTTTTGACAATGTGATTGCCGGGCCTATCAATCCAAATTTTATCAGCTATACAGTCTTTTGCGATTTTAGCCACTGGGCACATTTAGGTGATGTACTATGCCTTCCACCAGTAAGCGTAAATATGCAAACGACTACTTTTGGCGGCCAATTTCTCGGCAGCTTTAGCATTGCATTTGTAGGCGGTCTTATCGGTGCATTCCCGTATATTTTCTGGGAATTCTGGCGATTTGTAAAACCCGCCTTAAAACCCAAAGAATTAAAAAATACACGCTTTATTATTTTTTGGGTTTCCTTCTTTTTCTTCCTTGGTGCAGCCTTTGGCTATTTTGTTCTCGGGCCTTTTACCTTTAATTTCCTTGCTACTTTCAATATCAGTTCATTAAATATTTTGCAAACAAAACCTACGCTGAATGATTATTTGGATAACCTTACCAATCTCATCCTTGGTTGTGGTATAGCTTTCGAATTACCTGTAATGGCCTATGCCTTAACAAAAATGGGGATTGTAACGCCGGCACTTTTAAAGAGGTCGAGAAAATATGCCATCATTGTAATTTTAATCGTAGCCGCAGTCATCACTCCAAGTCCTGACTGGATCAGCCAAACAATAGTATTCCTTCCACTTTTCGGATTATATGAATTGGGCGTTTTTGTTTCTTCCCGTGCTTATAAAGAGAAAGCAAAAAAGGAAGCTGAATTTTGGGAATAAAAAATTATGCTGAAGCATTTCTATTTTAAATTGATAAGCGGTTAGGGAAAACGCTTATACAGTTTTAATTTCACCATTTTATTAAAATAATCTCATGCAAAAAAGTTTTATAATGCTACAGCCTATTGCAATTGGATGTGACCATGCCGGCTTTATATTTAAAGAATCCATAAAGTCCTGGCTTGAAAAAAAAGGTTTGCGTGTAGTGGATTTCGGCACTTCATCTGAACAATCCGTGGACTACCCGGATTTTGTACACCCTGTTTGCAAAGCCATTGAAATTGGAGAAGCTGAAATTGGTATTTTATTATGCGGCACCGCAAATGGCGTGGCCATGACAGCCAATAAGCATGCTAAAATCCGTGCGGGTTTATGTTGGGAAAATGAAATTGCTGCACTTACCCGCAAACACAACGATGCAAATATTATTTGCATCCCGGCGCGTTTCGTTTCGCTTGATCTTTCCCTGCAAATGATTGAAACCTTTATGAGCACTGAATTTGAAGGAGGCCGTCATCAAAACAGGGTAGATAAAATTTCCTGTAATTAAACAATTGAACCCAACTAAAACAATAACCCCAAAAAATCAATTATGAAAAAAGTATTGATTGCACTTTTGTTATTTTCCAATATTTCATTTGCACAAACAAAAAAGCAAATAGAAAAATTTGCAGAAACCATTACACCTGCAGACCTCAAAACAAAACTTACTGTGATTGCAAGCCGGGAAATGGAAGGCCGCGAAACGGCTACACCCGGGCAGAAAAAAGCAGCAGCTTATATTGAAAATTATTTTAAGCAACTTGGCTTGGAGCCCGGCACCACAGATGGTTACCAAATGCACTATCCTGTTTACCAGGATTCAATAACCGGCGCAGATTTGGAAATCAATGGGAAAAAATTTTCTGTCAACACTGATTTTTCTTACAGTTTCTTTTCTTTGAATGCAGGTGAATGGAATGCTGATTCCATTGTATTTGTGGGTTTTGGCATTAAAGACTCCACGCAGGATGATTATGCCGGCCTGGATGTGAAAGGCAAATGGGTATTGGTTTTGGAAGGTTTGGCAAAAGATATTAACAAACCAACTGATTCCGTAAAATACAATTTCAGGAGCCCCGGATCATTTTATCAAAAAGCCATTGCTGCAAGGAATAATGGCGCAGCAGGAATCCTGATTGTTGAAAAAGATTTTCCTAAAAAATCAAGTGCAGCTACGAAAGGCAATATGTATCTTAAAAAACAAAACGCTTCTAAAAATAACCCTATCGTATTTGTGTCGCCAAAAGTTGCTGCGAAAATTTTAGGAATCACAAAAGATAATTTCACCGGTTTAAAAGATATTCCATTGAAAACCTATCCTACTCAATTTTTGTATTCCATTCAGTCAAAAACATTGAACCTGCAAAGCAGTAATGTGATTGGCATATTACCCGGAACCGATAAAAAAGATGAGTATGTTTTTTTAACTGCCCATTACGATCATTTGGGTAAAAGGGATTCCGTAATTTGGTACGGAGCTGATGATGATGGTAGCGGCACAACAAGCATTTTAGAATTGGCAGAAGCATTTACCCAAGCAAAGAAAAAAGGTTTTGGCCCGCGCAGGACCATCGTGTTTATGACGGTTTCCGGGGAGGAGAAAGGTTTATGGGGCTCTGAATATTATACAGACCATCCTGTATTTCCTTTAGATAAAACTTCTGTTGATTTGAATATTGATATGGTAGGAAGGCTTGATCCCAAAAGAACAGAAGGCGATTCTACCAATTATGTATATACGATTGGTGAAGATAAATTAAGCTCTGATCTTCTAAAGATCAGTGATAGTATCAATCATACATATTTGAATATGGAGCTTGACAGGCGATTCAATGATCCCAAAGATCCCAACCGTTTTTATTATCGTTCTGATCATTTCAATTTTGCAAAAAATGGCGTACCTGTAATATTTTATTTTAATGGTACCCATGCAGATTATCATCAGCCAACAGATACTGTTGATAAAATCAATTTTGATGTAATGGCTAAAAGAGTGAAACTGGTATTTTATACAGCCTGGGACATGGCCAATAGGGATGCTATGCTCGTGCGGGATATTCCGTTGAAATAATATATGAATATTGAAAAGAAAAAGAAATGATTATACCGACATCATTTCTTTTTCTTTTGCCGCCAATAATTTATCTACGTTGGCAATATATTTATTGGTGACTTCCTGCACCTGGTTTTCGGATTCTTTGGCCAAATCTTCACTCAAGCCATCTTTTTGTAAATGCTTGATTTGTTCAATAGAATCACGCCGAATATTTCGAATGGCAATTTTCGAATGTTCGCCCTCATTCCCTGCTTTTTTAAATAATTCTTTTCTTCTTTCTTCTGTTAATGGTGGGAGGAATAAGCGGATTTGAACGCCGTCATTTTGAGGTGTAATGCCAATATTTGCCTGCATGATTGCCTTCTCTATGGCTTGTAACATATTTTTTTCCCATGGTTGAATACTGATTGTACGCACATCAAGTACATTAATATTTGCAACTTGCCCGATTGGTGTGGATGCGCCGTAATAATCCATATAAATACCATCGAGCATATTGGGAGAGGCTTTGCCAGCACGAATCTTTACAAGTTCTGATTCAAAATGATCAATGGCTTTGTCCATTTGCTCCCTGGTATCATCCAGTATAATCTCAATTTCTTCAGTCATAGAAAATAATTAGGCGTAAATTTAATAAAAGATGGCAAATGAAAAAATATCCTGGGCGTTAAAAATTATTCATCATTGGAAGCGGTATTTTCCTTACTCGCACTATACATATTCAACACCTTCACATTTGCATCTGTTTTAGAATGGATTGCCCGCAAAGAATTTTGTAAAGGCAAAAAATATGTGATGTATAAAACGCCTGAAAAAAACATACCTACAAGTATAAGTATGATCAGGTTGATATCCACGAGTTGATTTAAAAGGACAGGTACTGTAGCAAATAAAATACTTGAAAAAATAAGAATGAGTGTAACCTGTTTACTGGAGAACCCCTTATTCAATAACAAATGATGTACATGGTTCCTATCCGGCGCAAAAGGTGATTGCCCACGGGAAAGGCGAATAATAAAAACCCTCAATACATCCAATAATGGAATGAGTAGTAAACCAAAACCTATGGCAGGCGCGGCTTTCACAGAGAAAACCGGTGCATTCCCGGCTGTTTGTGTAAATTTAATTACCAAAACAGCATTCACCAGGCCAAGCAGCATAGATCCCGAATCGCCCATAAATATTTTCGCAGGAGGAAAGTTGAAAATCAAGAAAGCCAGTAATGAACCCGACATGACCAGCCCGAGTAAAGCATAAGAAATATTGTTGTTTATCAGGAAAAAAATACCAAAACCCAAACACGAAAACAAGCCCAATGAACCTGCCAAACCATCTACCCCATCAATGAGGTTAAAAGAATTGATGACCAGCATGATGACAAAAAATGTAACGATATAAGAGGCCGTTTGAGTGAGTTCATTCACACCTAAAAATCCATAAAAATTAGTGATGAGCAAATGGGCTTTTGCCGAAATTACCGCAGCAACAAATACCTGGCCCAATACTTTTTTCCATGCTTTTAAAACAAAAATATCATCAATAACCCCGATGATAAATATGATGAAAAAAGCAGCAAGGTGATATTGAAACTCCTGGTTATCAATTTTGAAATCTGACACCAATAATAAAGCCAGTGAAAGGCCTACAAATATAGAAATCCCGCCTAATGATGAAATGCTATCCGCATGTGTTTTACGTGCATCCGGAATATCATAAATCCTGTTGATCCGCGCAATCCGTATGATAAAAGGCATTGTGAAAAAAGTAACGAGATATGCGATGAAAGCCCCGGAAGCAACTTGTAACATAAGTAATATTTAGTGTGTCATCAGGTTTGCCAAAGGAATTTAAAAAACGAAATAAAGGGTTTGTAAAAGTACATGCTATACATTCTATAACAAAATAAATTTATTGAACGGCTCTGCTATGGTATCATTCTGCCGCATGAAAAAGCAGTAAGATGCGCGCTACCATTGATTATCCTAAAATTTCCGCCAAACTTTCCCGGGCGGCATTTACCGTATAATCAATGTCATGGTATGAAAGCACATCATTTAAAAACCAGCTTTCGAAAGCAGATGGCGGTAAATAAATGCCTCTTTTCAGCATGGCATGAAAGAATCGGGCAAATACAGATATATCCGTTTTAGATGCAGTTTCAAAATCAAGCACCGGTGAGCATGAAAAGAAAACACTTACCATTGACCCAAATTGATTGATGATAAATGGAATATTAAAACCTTCAAATACATTTCTTAATCCCTGAACCAAATAATTGGTTTTTTTCTCTAGGCTTTCATAAATGCCCGGGTTTTCTTTTAACTGCGTTAACAAAGCAATACCTGCCGACATAGCCAATGGATTGCCACTTAATGTACCGGCCTGGTAAATATTTCCCAATGGCGCGATATGTTCCATAATTTCTTTTCTGCCTGCAAATGCACCTACAGGTAAACCTCCTCCTATAATTTTTCCATACGTTATAATATCTGCCGACACTCCCAGTTTTTCCTGTGCGCCACCCGGGGCTAACCTAAAACCGGTCATGACTTCATCAAAGATCAAAAGAATATTTTCTGCATCACAAATTTTTCTGAGTCCTTCCAAAAACCCGGTTTGCGGTAAAACACATCCCATATTCCCAGCAACTGGTTCTACAATGATAGCTGCAATTTCATTGTAGTTTTCAACAACCAATTTTTGTACTTCTTCCAAATTATTATATGCACAAATCAATGTATCACTACTTACTGCTGCCGGAATTCCCGGAACATTTTGTATATTCATTGTAGCAACGCCACTACCGGCTTTTACTAAAAACGGATCTGCATGCCCATGATAGCAGCCATCAAATTTGATGAATTTATTTTTTCCCGTAAATCCTCTTGCCAATCTCAAAGCGCTCATGCAGGCTTCCGTTCCGCTGTTGACCATCCTGATCAAATCTATATTTGGCGCCATACTTTTAATTAATTCAGCCATTTCAATTTCAAGGAAAGTGGGTGCACCAAAAGATGTAGATAATGTTGCTTGCCGTTGAATTGCTTGTACAACCTTTTTATTGGCGTGGCCAAGAATCATTGGGCCCCATGAACCAATAAAGTCAATATATTTATTTTTATCCGCATCAAATAAATATGCGCCTGAAGCTTCGGAAATAAATAATGGCGTTCCTCCAACGCTTTTAAAAGCCCGCACAGGGGAATTTACACCGCCAGGAATACTAAGTTGTGCTCTTTCAAATAATGACTTGCTGGAAATATATTCGTACATATTTTATTTAAATATTTTTTAAACGGTCATAGAAAAAATCCTGCTTTCAGGCTGATGCCTGTTCATTCGCAGGTCAAATGCCATAGCTATATTTCTTACGAACGCTCTTCCTTTTTCAGTTACTTTTAAAAAGTTTGTTTCTAATTGTATAAGTTCATCATCTTCCATTTCTTTCAATCTTTCAATGATAGAATCTATTTCAGAAACTTGCATTGCTGCTTCTTTCCAGGATGTTTCCAATAAACACATTATATTAAGAATGTGCCGGCGAATAATTAAATCTTCTTCATTTAAAATATGCCCGCGGAAAACAGGAAGTTGTTCCTGGTGTACTTCATGCATATAAGTTTCCACCGATTTTTCATTTTGTGCAAACGCATACCAGCTATCACTGATAGCAGACATGCCCAATCCTATCATCAACCTTGTGGATGATGATGAATAACCCATAAAATTCCGGTGTATCTTTTTTTGTTGCAGGGAAATATACAAATCATCTGAAGGCAATGAAAAATGATCCATACCAATTTCACGGTAACCCATTTCTTCTAAAAATGATTTTCCATTTTCATACAAAGCCCGTTTCACTTCCGGCAAAGGCAGGTCATTTTCATCAAAGCCACGCTGCCCTACGCCTTTGATCCAGGGTACATGCGCATAAGAATAAAATGCAATGCGGTCGGGATGTAGTATGTTTGTTTTTTGCATCGTTGTTTTCATGGTCTCCCAGTTTTGATGCGGTAAACCAAAAACCAAATCATGGCTGATGCTTTTATAACCAATCTGCCTCGCCCAGGTTGTTACCCGTTCCACATTTTCAAAAGGTTGTATCCTGTTTATTGTTTTTTGCACCTTGAGATTGTAGTCTTGCACGCCAAAACTCACTCTACGGAAACCAAGGCTGTACAAGATTTCCAGGTGTGCCTTCGTGGTGTTATTCGGGTGCCCTTCAAAACTAAATTCCGGGTTTTCTGCAATAGTTGATTTGGAAAAAATATACTCCAATAAAAATTTTAAATTTTCCGGGCTGAAAAATGTTGGTGTGCCACCACCTAAATGCAATTCTTTAATACGGGGTTTTTTCCCAAATAATTTTAAATACATTTCCCATTCTTTACACACGGCTTCGATATATGGTGTTTCTACATTGTGCTGTTTTGTAATGCGTTTATGACATGCACAAAAAGTACAAAGGCTTTCACAAAAGGGTAAATGAATATACACACTGATACCTTCTTTATCATTACTTTCATCAAAACTCCTTTTAACCGTTTCCTGCCATTGTAAAAGTTGAAATTGCTTTTCATCCCAATAAGGAACGGTAGGATAACTTGTATATCTCGGCCCGGGAATATTATATTTACGAACAAGATTAGTAATCATCTTATGCATTTAAAAGTTTGGCGGCTTCTTTGGCAAAATATGTAGCAATGATATCTGCGCCTGCTCTTTTAATGGAAAGCAAACTTTCTATAATGGCTTTATCTCCTTCCATCCATCCATTTCCGGCAGCGACTTTTATCATTGCATATTCGCCACTCACCTGGTATGCGCTTACAGGAATATGCACCGCGTTTTTCACTTCACGAATAATATCCAAATAGGCCATTGCAGGTTTTACCATAACGATATCAGCGCCTTCTTCTTCATCCAATATTGCTTCCCTGATTGCTTCAATGCGATTAGCGGGATTCATTTGATAAGTTTTTTTATCACCAAATCCCGGTGCACTATCGAGTGCATCCCTAAATGGGCCATACAAACAAGATGCATATTTGGCGCTATAGCTCATGATTCCGGTTTGTGTAAAATTATTTTCTTCCAATGCTTGCCGTATGGCGCCAATCCTGCCATCCATCATATCACTTGGCGCCACAAAATCAGCGCCTGCTGTTGCATGGCTAAGGCTCATTTTTACCAATGCATCTACTGTTTCATCATTTATTATTTCACCATCTTTCACTATTCCATCATGGCCAAAAGATGAATACGGATCCAATGCAACATCGGTCATTATTAATATCTCCGGTACCGCATCTTTAATGGCTTTAATAGATTTTTGCATAAGGCCATTTTTATTCCATGCTTCTTTTCCGGTATTATCTTTTAATGCATCATCGGATTTTACAAAAAGCAAAACACTTTTTATTCCGAGCTGCTGCAAGTCTTTAATTTCTTTTATGGTAAGATCTATAGAACGCCTGAAATAACCGGGCATAGAAGGAATTTCATGCGATATATCTTTCCCTTCTTCAATGAATAATGGAGCTATAAAATCTTGCGGGGTTAAAATAGTTTCCGCCACCATTGCGCGTATTGCTGCATTTTTACGAACGATTCTTCCTCTTTTTTGTAAATACATTTTACTGGATTTTATAAAATAATTTTAGTGCACAAAATTTTTTACAGTATCAACAAATACACGTGCATGATCTACCGGCACATTGGGTAAAATACCATGGCCAAGATTGGCAATATGTAAATGGCTGCCAAAGTCAGCCATCATTTTTTTTGTTTCCTGGATGATTGTTGGAATGGGCGCTAATAATTTTGCCGGATCAAAATTTCCCTGTAAAATAATTTTATTCCCTGCCAACTTCCTCGCATGTTGCGGAGTAATGCACCAATCTATTCCTAAACCCGCAGCGCCGCTCCCTGCAAGCATTTCAAGAGATTGCCAGGCCCCTTTAGCAAAAATAATTACCGGCACTATTCCTTTTAATGCAATTGTTATTTGCAATAAATACGGATAAGAAATATTTTCAAAATCTTCTTTGCTTAATAAGCCTCCCCAACTATCAAATAGTTGAATTACATCTGCACCTGCAATTGCCTGTGCCTTTACATATTCAATTGTCATATCCGTAATCATTTGAAGTAAGCGATGTGCCAACTCAGGATTAGCATAACAAAATGCTTTGGCTTCATCAAAAGTTTTGGAGCCTTTTCCCTGCACCATATAGCAAAGAATTGTCCAGGGCGCACCGGCAAAACCAATCAATGGAGCCCGACCATTTAAAGATTGCTTGCACAATTTAATGGCTTCGAATACATACCACAACTTGTCGTGCACATCCGGGATACTTATTCTTTCAAAATCTTTCAATACCTTAATTGGTGCAGGTAAAACGGGGCCCTTATTTTCTATCAATTGTACTTCCAATCCCATTGCTTTGGGCACAACCAATATATCGGAAAATAAAATAGCCGCATCTACCTGTAATATATCTACCGGCTGTAATGTAATGGTGGCAGCAAGTTCAGGCGTTTCGCATCTTTCAAAAAATGAATATTTTTTTCTTAATGACATGTATTCCGGCAGATAACGCCCGGCTTGGCGCATCATCCATACGGGTGTACGTTCCGTTTTTTCATGACGAAGTGTTTTTAATAAAAGATCATTTTTAATTGTTTGCATACACGTGTTTTATTGTGCAATTGTTGGTGTGTTAAGAAAATCAATTGCTTCCGTCAAAATATTTTCTTTACCGGGAAAATGCGCAACAATGATTTGATTGTTTGTAAAACGATGAATTGCTTCAGCTGTTTTTTTGCCTAAAGCAAAAAACGTAGTATTATTACCTGTTGAATTTTTTGTATAAAAAGACTGAACAGCCGATGGGCTTAGGAAAATTATCGCCTCATATTCCTTTGTTATTTTTTTTGCGGTAATTAATGTTTCATAAACGATATATTCTTTTAAAACAATTCCTGCACCCTTTAATAATACCGGTAAATCATCAAGCCGCTTATTCCCGCAAAAGAAAACAACTTCTGATTCGCCATTATCAATAATTTTTTTTGCCAAATCCCTTGCATTGCCCGCAGTACCTGCAATTGCAGACATTGGGAAATATTGTTTAACTGCATGTTTAGTACTGTTTTCAATGCAATAGATTTTCCATAATGGAATGATTTTATGTATTGCCGCTATTGCCATCACCGCAGTTTTACTGGTGAAGATTGCTGTAATTTTTTTATTCAATAAATCATGTGCAGTTTCTTTTATATACGCGCTATGGATTATTTTTTTCTTTATCAATGGAATAATATCAATAGATATATTCTCAGGGAGAATGTGCTTCGGGGGAATATCCATTTCAGAAGTACACAATATGCTGAATTTATTGGCCGGCATTTTTAATTGTATTTAATAATGAAAGCCCGCCCTTATCAATAATAGATGCTGCGGCTTGTTCTCCCAACATTGCTGCATTTTTTATATCAGCAATTTTCTCTACTTGCAAAAAACTTTTGCCATCTGGCGAAAAAATATTTCCTTTAAACAGGATGCAGCCATCTTGTTCAACTGCCAGTGCACTGATTGGGGCGGAACAGCCACCCATCAAGGCTTTTAAAAAATCCCGTTCAATTTTTGCGCATGTTGCACTGATGGTATCATTCATCGAAGTACATGATTCCTTTGAAAAGTTGTCATCATTCCTGCAAACAACCATGATAGCGCCTTGCGCCGGTGCAGGTAACATCCAGTCGAGTTCTATGGAATTTTCGGGGCGCTTATTTAACCTGTCCAAAGCTGCAGCAGCGAATAAAGCCCCATCCCAATTTTCATTTTTTATTTTTTCCAAACGCTTGTTGATATTTCCGCGAAGCACTTCAATTTGGTGATGCGGATAACGGTGCAACCATTGTGCTTGCCTGCGTAAGCTGCTCGTAGCAATCGTTGCAATGGATGAAGGATCATTTAAAAAATATTTTTCATTTTTATATACAAGAACATCTGCATGCGATGCACGTTTTAAAACTGCGGCCTCACAAATGCCTTCAGCAAGTTGCACCGGTACATCTTTCATGGAATGAACCGCAATATCAATCACTTTATTTAAAAGCGCAATGTCGAGCGCACGGGTAAATACGCCCTGAACGCCCATTGAATATAAAGGTGTTTTTAAATCAAGGTCGCCATCACTTTTGATCAATACCAAAGTAGATTCAACACCAATAGAAGCTAAATTTTTTGAAACTTCAGTGGCTTGAAAAATAGCCAATTCACTATCGCGTGTGCCGATTCTTAAAGGTGCTTGCCTCATCACATATTTTTAATTCGCACGGATTGCTATAAAATCATGCAATGCATGGATGTAATCACATCCCGGAGTTGCATGTGTTTTTATACGTTTTGCAATAGCATTAATCACTTTTTGGACATATACATCTTGCGAAGTTTTAGCTGATGCCACATTCGGCAAAAAATATTTTTCATCCATGTGTATTAAAGTTTCTTTCACGGCTTTTAAAACAGGAACATTTTTCCGCATATGAAACCACTCCATAAAATCCACGAAATGGTATTCAATTATTTCCAATGCTTTGGGAATTTCAGCTTTACGGGTTTGAAGAGTTTCATCTTTTATAGCAGAGATCTCATCTATATTGATTAAAGAAATATTGGCTAAATTTTTTATTGCAGGTTCTATATTGTTTGGTATGGAAAGATCAATAAAAATTCTTTTTTTATTATCAATAATTTGTGAAGCTTTAATAACAGGGCTTTCAGAAGCGGAAGCAACAATCACAATATCTGCCTGCATCAATTCCTCTTGAATATTCTCCATCGCAGAACATTTCAAACCCAGTGATAGCGCGAGTTTTTGGGCTTTATTTGCAGTACGGTTAATGAGTGTAATTCTTTTAGTATGCAAATAGTCCACTAAATTTTTTGCTGTGCATTCTCCTAATTTGCCTGTGCCAATCAATAAAATATTTTTATCTGCTATTCCAGGAATATTTTTTTGCAAATATTTGATGGCCGAAAAAGAAACGGAAACTGTACCTCCACTTAATAAAGTATTATTTTTTACAGCTTTGGAAGATTGTAACACATAATTGCCAAGCCTGTCCAAAAATGCATGTATGCAATCATTTGCTTTGCTGCAAAGAATGGCTTGTTTGATTTGGCCAACTATTTCATAATCGCCCAATATTTGTGAATCAAGGCCGGCAGCTACTTTAAATAAATGTTGCACGGCTTCTTCTCCCCGATACACATAACCCTGTGTATGAAATGTATGCAAATCTCCACAACTGTTGCTGCACAAGAGTTCTACAAGTTTAGTAACATCCGGTGAGCAACCATAAATTTCAGTACGATTGCAAGTACTTAGAATAAATAATTCATTTATTCCTGTTTTTTTGGCTTCTGAATAAATATTCGAAATCTTTTCGGGTAAGACAGCAAACTGGCCTCTTGTAGTGATATCCGTTTTCTTATAATTTATTCCTGCAACAAAAAATTCTTCTATCTGCATGGCATTTTTTCAATAATTGAAAATCCTTGTTTGGATGTATGCAAAGGTAAAAGCAGGCGATTGTGTAACCCTATCAACTTAGTCATTTCAATGTCATTTCTCTGTCATGTTTCAAAAAATTTGTTTGAATAAATTTTAGAAAATGGCCTTTCAAATGAATCTTACATATCCGACTACTACATTTGCAAAAAAGTTTCATGAAAAATTGTGGCGTATTATTAATGAACCTGGGGTCACCCGATTCAACTGCGGTAAAAGATGTAAGAAAATATTTAATGGAATTTTTAATGGATTCGCGGGTTATTGATTACCCTTATATATTCCGGCTTTTATTGGTTGGTGGAATTATTGTTCCATTCCGTGCGGCAAAATCTGCAGAAGC
>CAYXHX010000013.1:0-17717 GCA_964464835.1 uncultured Chitinophagaceae bacterium
TCAGACGATTCATGCATCCATAGCTGCCCTTTTTTGTTAAGCGCCTCATTAATTTTAGTAGCAGTAAAAGATTTCCATGAATGAAGAATATCGGGTAATTTATTTTCACCAACAGGCTTTACGAGTACATGCACATGATTGGGCATGATTACCCAATCATCCAATTCATATCTTATATTATTGAAATGCAAAAGCGCATTTGCTACAATAGAAGCAATGTTTTCTTCTTTCAGTACGCAACTTCCCATACCTGCATTCAGACATTCTTCCACTCTACCTGAAAATAATTTGTAATATTCTTTCAGTTCTTCAATACTGAACTTTCTATTTTTATTATTCCCATGTTTTTTTAGCCATTGCTCCCTTTCCCGTTTTAATTGTTCCACCTTTTCTTTTGGAATAGAATCTGCAAGCCGGAAAGTGATAAAATACCATACATTTTCCTGTTGCCAATGTGGAAGGTTGCCCTGGTGAATATTTATTTCGTTGTTGGGGTTAAAGAAAGTGCTTTCAAAAGTATCTTCATCATCCCTGATGAAGTTTTTATCATCATCCCTGATGAAGTTTTTATCAGGGATGATGATGTTTTCTTTTCCATCAGCAGGGATGCTGATGGCACTATTGAGATATGCAATCAAACTTTCATCCACCATATAATTCACAATTTCACGCGGCGTGTAAAAACTTCCGGTTTGCTTTCGGGCGGTGGTTTTTGTTTCGGGATTGTAGTTTGCCAAAAGGTTTTCAAACACTTTGCCCAGTAACTCGGGATCAAGGGCCACTTCTTCTTCTATCGGTGTGTTTTCTGCAATGGTAAATTTATAACTACTGAGAATATCAATCAAACCACGGACTTTTTCTTTGCTTTTTTTGGATGAACCATAAACTTTACTCAGGTCAATTGTTTTTTCTTTTTCAGAAAAGAAAAGTTCGTCGGGCACTTTCAGCACATTATCTTCCCTGTCGCTGAAACCATCAATGCGAACAGGTTTCAGTCCCGATGTCCCGGATTTCGTTGCATTTAATTTTCCTTCTGTTTCAATTTGCTTATCCAGGCATTCAAACAAGCCGCCATTGAGAAACGGGATCGGGTCAAAATATTTTTCAAGTGTTTCCTTCGGTTTGATAAATTCTTTTTCATAACGGAAAAGATTATGAATGAAGTAATGATTGCTTTGCGATTTGTCTGCTGCTGTACGAAATTTTCGCTTGCCCATCTCTGTATTGAGCGTGGCAAAAAATAAATTTTGCAAAATGGCTTTATAGTAACTGCTTTGGTTTTTGTCTGAGTATTTCAGTAGTTGTTTTAATTTTTTTTCATCAAATAAATCTTCGGGCACCAAATTTTTTTCCTTCAAAAACCAAACAAACATCAGGCGGGTGATGAGGCGGATTACCACGGTTGCATTTCGGATTTCTTTGTCTTCAATTTCATCATCAGGAAATACAACTTTTGATGTAGCCCAGAAATACCAGTTGGATAATTCCTGGAAAAATTTCTTATTGAGTTCTTTGGTATCAAGTGTTTTCTGCCATGCATTGTGTAGTTCCACAAAGTTGGTGAAAGGTTGTTTTCTCTTTAACTCATCAAATGATAGGTCAAACAGAATTTCAATGTGTGCCCGGTGTGGTGTTGCAATGTTGATGTCTTTAATCTGCGTTACTTTTTCCAATACATCTTTGCTTTCATCTTTTTTGTGCAACCTGCGGTTGATGACAGATAAGGTGAGCGTGTTTCCATGTTTGAATAAAATCATTGCCGGCATCGGGAACAGACGGTTTACTTCGCGGGTGATGAATGAAAGTTGTGTTCTTGAATAACTTTCTTTGCTTAATTCGAGAACAAAAAATAAATAAGTTTCAATAATTGTGTTATCAACCTGTTTTGTATCGAACAAAGAATTTTGCATATATTTCCACTCATTAAACTTCGCCTTGGTTTTATCAAACCTGGTTTCCGGTGCAATAAAAGTTTCTGCAAATTCTTCTTTGGTTTTATTATGAAAGGGCGCCTGCCGTTCGGTATTATAGCCAAGGGTTTTAAATAATTTCAATGCGTTTGCAGAGAGATTGCCGTTAGTAAAACCTTGTATAGCATCTCTGATTAAATTTTTTGTTTGCTCTGTCGTCATTTTATTTAAGTTTCTTTTTCAGATGGCTATTCAACAATGATTTCATCTGCGTAATTGCAATTTTATTGAGTTGATGTAAACGCTCACTCTGCTTCAAACCCTGGTGAATCAAAACAGCATTGATGCTTTCCATATTACTGAGCACCACTAATTGTTCAATGGTAGCAGCATCACGAATATTACCTGCTGCTTTTGGGTTGGTATCTCTCCATTGCTTTGCCGTCATTCCAAATATAGCCATGTTGAGCATATCTGCTTCATCGGCATACACAAAATTTATTTTCTCTTTCGGGAGTTCTTTCGGAACCAGGTTTTCTTTGATTGCATCGGTGTGTAGTTGGTAATTCCCTTTAGCCAAAGTGCGTTGCAGGTTCCAGTCAAGTTTTAATCTGTCATTTTCATCTGCTTTGAGACGTTGATATTCTTTCACCAATAGCAATTGAAACTTGGGGCTAATCCACATGCCGAAATGAAATGCGATGTCTTTATGCCCGTATGTTCCTCCATACCTGCCTGCGGTTGCAGAAAGGCCAATTGCACCTGTGTGTTCAATCCATTGTTTGACTGACAGGACAAAATTGTTGCTCCCTGAAGCATTTTTAATTATACCGAATTCGGTATAATTAAAAATGGGGTTGTAAAGCGCTTCCCACTCACCCAAATACTCAATGGTGCTTTTTAAACTGAGCCATTTGATGATGATGGCTTCCTGCATCTGGCTCTTCGCCATATCTGTCAGGGAAATGAAATCTTCCTGGTTTTTTGAAATGACAGTAATGCCGGTTCCCTGGATGTTTAGTGTTTTACTTTTTGCCATACAATTTATATTTTACATTTTCCTGAGATCAGCAAAACGGTTTTTTATTTAATTATCAGCCAGGTTACCAATTCAAAATTATTAATGTCATTGATTCTTTTGGAAGTTGGAATCAATAAAGCTCCCCTGTCGTTTCCAGTAATCCGTTGGCTGCTTCGTTTGTTGAATACCCGGCTTATTTCTTCAATGGCTTGTTTTAATAGTTCAGTGTATTGATCCATGTTTTCGCCCTGCTGTGTTTCTTCATTAAACAAATCACACAATGTTTCATACGCCTGCTTTTTGCCTGCACACAGGAGTCGGTAAATTTCTAAAATTTGTTTTGGATTGGTGTAGTTGAAACGAACCTGCCCGTTTTCAAAAATGTACACCAAAAAATAGGGCTGCAAAGGATTCACTTCTTCATTGCCGTCTGTGTCGCCTTTTTGTTTGAGGCAATATACTACCCCGGGTTTTATGATTTGCTTTTCTGCATCCGTAAACCGTGTCATGTCCAAATATTGTACATGATTGCCGGATGGGGAAGGCACTACTGCATATAAACCGAATGGTGCATCTAATAATTTCTGTTTGTTGTTTTCTAAAAAGTTCATCAATTCTATCCTGAAATCATCTAATGTAAAATCAGTCAACGAAATACTTTCGTTCATATCTTCCAAATCCAACACTTCGTCTCTCAATTTTTTAAGTTGCCGGTTGCGATATTTCAAATCATCTTCAATCAGTTCCTGTATTTGCCCTGAGGCCAAAACATTATCATCTGCGGTGGCTGTAACATCCACCAGTGCCATTCTTGCTTCCACTCTTTCTTTTAAGTTGATATAATTGTCTAAATCTTTTGTAGGCCAAAAATTCACTAATTGAATTTTCTCATTTTTACTTCCCAAACGGTCAATACGTCCAAAACGTTGAATGATGCGGACAGGGTTCCAGTGAATGTCATAATTGATTAAGTAATCGCAGTCCTGCAGGTTTTGCCCTTCACTAATGCAATCTGTAGCAATCAATATATCAATTTCGTCATCCTGCGGCATGCCATTCATCCTATTCCTGTTTTTAGAAACAGGTGAGAAATTGGTAAGGATATTTGAATACTCTGCTTTGCCAAACGTGGTTTTGCATTGCGAGCCTGCCACTAAGGCAATATTTAATTTCAAATCATGCTGTACCCAATCTTTCAAACAATCATACAAATAATTGGCAGTATCGGCAAAGGCAGTGAACACAATTACTTTTTTATTTGCCCTCCCCGAACCTCCCCCAAGAGGGGAGGAGAAATTCAACGGTTGTTTCAGTTTACCAGCAACCAGGTTTTTCAGCACCTTGAGTTTCGCGTCTCGTTCAGGTGTTATCACTTCAGCCTTATCCAACAATTCACCAAGCGCATTTCTATCATTCTTTAAATCTGCCAGCCAACCATTAATGTCCAAATCTGCTAAATCAAATTTTAATTTTTTACCCACCTGCCACTGTTCTGCATCTTCCGGGTTCTCTTCCAGTTCATCCTCGCCGGGTTCAAACTCTTCCAGGCTTTCTTCTTGTGATACGGCTTTGGAATTTTTAAAATCATGTATCCGGTTTTCTAATCTTTTAATTTTTTCAATAGTACGAGTCATCGAAATTTGAAATGATTCCACCGAACTTTCCAATCGCTTTAAAAAATTCACCTTCATCATTCCGATAAGAAAATCTTCCCTTTTCGCCTGGGAAAAATTGAGCACACTTCTGCCTGCAATTTCTTCATATTTTTTCCGAAGGTTATCATTTAAAATATATTTTGTAGGATTGAAAATGGATAATTTATATTGAAGTATTTTTTTGTTGATGGCATCGTAAGTAAAAAACCTGTTTTCAGTATCAATTTTCGGGTATATGGAAAGAGGTAATTCTCTATTGGGAAATTTTCCTATTTCTTGTTCTGCCTTATAAAAATTTTTGATATGCTTGCGGCTTCTTGCAATAGTGAGTTCATCAAGTAATTTGAAAAATGAAGAATCTAATTTTTCAATGAGTTGCTTCACTGTTCTGTTTGGATTTTTTTTGCTGTCTGCCCAATTTGAAAAAAGAGTTTGCGCATTTTTTAAAGAAGATGAAATATCTTTTACCTGCGTGGTTTCGAATAAGGCTGCATTATTTCCTTTAGTGATTAATTGAAATTGATTTCTCAAATCACGCAGGTTATTGTTTACAGGCGTTGCGGACAACATCAGCACTTTTGAGTTTACTCCTTCCTTCAATATTTTTTCCATTAACCACTTTGCACGGTTCATCCGGAAAGTGCCGTCATCATTGGCTTTATCCATCGGGTTGCCACGAAAATTGTGGCTTTCATCTATCACCACCAAATCATAGGCGCCCCAGTTGAAATTTGACAAATCATGATTGTCGGCATCAGAATTTCCATGCAATCTGCCCATATCGGTATGGTACAGTACATGATAATTAAACTTGTCATTTTTAAAAGGATTGAGATTATTGTTTTTACTGCTTTGATAAATTGTCCAGTTGCCTGAAAGCTTTTTGGGGCATAAAACCAATATGCGGTAATTCAATAATTCAAAATATCGTATGACAGCAAGCGCTTCAAAGGTTTTACCTAAACCTACGCTATCAGCAATGATGCAGCCATTGTGTTTGAGGATTTTATTGATGGCGCCTTTTACACCGTCTTGCTGGAATTCGTACAACATGTTCCAGATTTCACTTTCAAAGAAACCGGTTTGCGATGTCAGCAACCCGCCTTCTTTTTGTTCATCAAGATAACTTTCAAAAATGTGAAAAAGTGTTTTGAAATAAATGAATTCCGGTTCGTTTTCCACATAAAGTTGTTCTAAATATTTCAGTACTTCTGCTTTTACATCTTCTACAAGCCCTGTTTTATCATTCCACAATTCATTAAACCATTGTTTCAGGTCTTCCCTGTCCCGGTCATTATCCACTAACATATTCAATTCTATATTCGGGCTACCACCAAGTCCAACCCCGTTTACCGTAAAGTTTGAACTCCCTGAAATAGCTTTCTCCACGCCACTTTCGTGTGTGATGTGATACATCTTCCCATGTAGGAAATTTGGTTTCACCATTGACTTGATTTGAACTTTCTGTTCAATCCAGCTTGAACATTCCCTGGCAATGGCTTTCTGTGTAAGCCTGCTTTCAATGGGAATTACAATTTTGTCATCCTCAATTTTAAAATCTCTTTTGTTGGTTTTGTTCGGGTCAAGCGATTTGATAAAAGTTGGCTCGCCAAAAAGAAATTTTAATTCATGAATTGAATTAAGCTGGTATTTGAGGTGATTGTAAGCATAAATCGTAAAATATGCAGAAACGATTGATAAATCTGAATCCGGCTTAATGTTGTCTTTGAGAAATTGTCCCACTGACCCTCTTTCACGGTTGTCACGAATTGAGGACATGTTTATAGCAGTATGCGTTTTGTTCATTCTTATTAAGTGGAAGTTTGTTCTCAAAGATAGCATTCTACGTTGAATCAAGTAACCTGGTTTTTACTGTAATTCAACTTTTTTTAGCTGTAAGTTTTAAAAAATCCCACGCCTTTATATTTTTGCTTTCCCGGAATTTTAAAATGAAAATTCCTTGTTGAAAATTAAAAATGATTATCCATGAGAAAAATTTTTAGTTGTTTCCTTTGTGTTATGGTATGTTTCAATATATCATTTGCTCAAAATAAAAATGAGAAAGAAATATTTTACGACGGGCCATATGTTTTATACAGGAATGAAAACTGTATTGTGTACACAATCAATTCTTCAGCAGATCCAATCGTTTCAACAAAAAGGTATCCTATTTCCATGAAAGCACAAAACCCGGTGCAGGTGAGCTTTCCGGCGAATCCATCCTGGGATTTTTCTGTATCGTTTCATGCATCTCTTTCTATTGAACCTTCGGAATATAGAGCGCCGGAAAAATTGTTTGCCATTTCTGATATCGAAGGCGAGTTTACTAATTTCCGCACTATCCTTATTGCGAATAAAATAATGGATGAACAGTCCAATTGGATTTTTGGTAAAGGGCACATGGTTATTTGCGGGGACTTGTTTGATAGGGGAGATGATGTGGTGCCTGAATTATGGCTGATTTATAAATTGGAAGCTGAAGCCAAAAAGGCCGGCGGATATGTACATACAATTCTTGGAGATCACGAAATAATGAATTTGAGTGGAGACCTGCGTTACTTACATGAAAAATATGCAGCAACTCAAAAATATTTGGGAATGGAATACACAAATTTTTATGATGCGCAAACAGAATTGGGGCAATGGTTACGGACGAAAAATATTATCGAAAAAATCGGGGATAACCTTTGCATGCATGCAGGCCTGTCAAGAGAAGTAATTGCTCAACAACTTTCCCTTGAAAAAATGAATGCTTTATGCCGGCCTTATTACGACAAATCACAGGACAAAGAATTATTGGATAAAAAGAATGTACGGCTTTATTTTGATGGCCGCAGCAAATCACAGACTTCCCCGTTTTGGTATCGCGGATATTTTTCTAAAGGAGATATTGCTTCAGAAGCTCAAGTAGATTCATCTTTGGAATTGTATGGCTGTAAGCGAATATTAGTTGGCCACACCATAGTTCCGCATATCGAAGCTTTGTATGGTGATAAAGTAATTGCGCTGGATGTAAATGAACATAAGCAAAGCCCGGAAGCAGTATTGATTGAAAATGGAAAGTGTTATAAAGTAGATGTGCATGGAAAAAAAACATTGCTGTAAATTTTCCGGCTTATTCCAGGAATAATTTTAAAAAAAAGAAGTGGTTGTAAAATTAAACCACTTCTTTTTTTTTAATCCCTATTTAAATTTATCCGGGAACTGTTTTGCAATGCCATCTGTAAGCAAGTCGGCAAGCATCAGCATATGATTCAATGCAATATCAAAGTTTTTTATGGAAGAGGTATAGTCACCTTTCAGTATATCCACTGCATATCCTGTGGTTTGAGTGATGTGTTCTTTAAGATGGGATTCAGTCACGGATTTAGGCCAATATGCATTTGCGGAAGAAAGGAAATCTCCAATGTCATTGGCATTTTTATACCAATCTGCAAGGCCTTTATCAAGCGCCGTTTTATCATTTGCTTTTGCAGCTTTTAGTACAGGAACGGCAAGTTGAATATGTTCTGTCAACAGTTGGCCTAATTTATCTCCTGCAGCTTGACCATAATAGGGAACTATTGCAGCGCCGATTTCTTTTTGGTTTGCCAGCAACCTGTTGAGCTTCATTTCCAATTGGTTTGGTTCATAGAAAAATGCATCAACGGTTGCGAGTGTCCAATGCATGTGGTCTGACCATAATTTCCGCATTGCCTGGTTGAATTGAAGATATTTGGTGCCGGCTTCAATAGAAGTGCCATTCATAGTCATCTCTGCGGAATGGTTCATGGGCTGTGCATGTACAGCGAAAGTTGCTGCCGAAATTGCAAGCAGGATTATTGCTTTCTTCATGTTATTATTTTTTGTTGATATTTTATTGGAGTAATGCAAAAAAGAAAAGGTTACAAAAAAATTTGAATTAAAAATTGGCGAAAAGAAATGGATTAAAAGAATCTATAGTAAACTTCATCCATTGTAATTTTTTGAGTATGTTTTATGGCTAAGTCAATTTCAGGAAATAAATAATTGTATTTTATAAGAGGATGTTTTTTTGCATGCAATTATTCCTGATCAATTTTTTAGTGCATTTAAATATTTATTATTTTTATGATCAAATCAAATTTGATTCCCATCATGTCCAATGAAAATGTATAATCAAATAACCGGGAAAAATATTCATCGTTTGGAAGCATTAAGCGATGGTGTATTTGCCATCGCATTTACGATATTGGTACTTGATGTGCGAATCCCATTACACAGCGAGGTTCATTCTGAAAAGGATTTGATCCGTTTATTTCTAACACTTTCACCAAAACTTTTAGCGTATTTCCTCAGCTTCATGACGTTGGGCATTTTTTGGATGGCACATTCTTCACAATTTTTAGTGATAGGAAAAAGCGATCGCAATCTCATGTGGCTAAATCTTTCTTTTCTTTTATTTGTTACGGTGATACCATTCACCACGGCTTTCCTGAGTGAGTATATGGATTTCAAATTTGCAGTTGGCATTTATTGGCTCAATCTTTTTTTACTCGGGATGATGTTGTTTTTTATTTTACGATATGTAGAAAAGAAAAATTATTTTAAAGCAAATATGTCACACGTGGATGAAATAAAAAATTCGATGTTTCGAAGGGGAATAGTCGCTCAATCGTTGTATGTGGCTGGTGCATCATTTTCTTTTATCAATACATACCTCAGTATTGCGGTTCTGCTGAGTATTCAATTATATTTTGCTATTGGGTTATATTCAAAACCATCACGGGAACGATAGAATATTTAAATTTTTTACCGGTAATATTTTTTCATTATTGTCCGACTAAAATCAGGTTATAAAATACTGTAACGTTTTGTGGCCAAGGGTTACAGGTTAAAATGCGCTCGTTTCAAAACCCGGGGGAGTTTCCTATCCCAGTTTATGTAACAAAAGAGTTCGGCGCACTATGCGTTTTCCTCCATGCTTTGTAAGTGTCTTTAATAAAAGCAAACATCAACATAACTGGTCAAATGCAACCTGATGACAGTTATCATATTAGCAAATGATTTCTTTGTTGCAGCTTTCTTTCGTATCACCACCATCAGCAACTGAGCTATCAATGCACAAAATATCTGCATCTTAATTGCATTCTTACTTTCACTTCAGAAGTAGCGTAGAGGAAAATTTTGTTTAATCTGTTTGAATAACAATTCTATCATCCAACGATTTTTGTATATGGTAGCAATCTGACTGGCCGGAAGTGTAAGATTGTTGGTGATAAAAACATACTGCTTCCTTTCTTGTGTCTTATACGTAATGCGCCTAAGTTTAAGCCGCTCTACTTCTAAACCATTTCGTTTTACTGCTGCAATAATTAATTGCTCTTTCGGTACTCAGATAACATTTTTATTTTTTTTTCTGTCCACTAATACTTTGGCCACATGGTAACCAGCATTGTCCTTCATGCGGGTTACAAACCAAATCTTCTGCGTAGTCCATTTTGCAAATTGATGATATACATTATACGCCTTATCAAACACCAACCAGCTATTAGCTTCTAATTTTAAATTGTAAAGAAAATTGCGATCGTGTTCCCAAGCCGCAGTCATGCGAACAAATTTTGTTACGCCGCAAGAGGCGTTCATCATTGCGTGTATTTTAATGCCAGCCTTCTTCCTGCCTCCATCCTGATGATTGCCGCCTACTCCTTGTAATAAATCATTGAATATACGGATAGTCGTCCTGTCAATTATTTTCAAATTACGGATGCTTAATCCTTATGACCGGCTGTCCGACAAATTTTTTTATATTCAATCATTAGTTATCGTTTAATCTTTGCAACACAAACCTAACTTTTCGGCGGTTCTTCGGAACCGCTTTTTTATCCTTTATTCTTTAATTTTAGTCGGACATTAGTGATTAAGTATATTCAAAATTTAAACGTATAAGACAAGTAGGGAATAATATGAAATACGTTAGTACCGGTTCGTAAACGAATACTTTTACTACTTAAAGATCCACGCAGGCTATATACGCATATTGATCTTCAGCGCCATTGATATTATACATACCTACTTTTAATGAGGAGAATAATTTTTTCCCTTTTAAACTATGATAGGTTATTGACAGGTCATACCGTTGGTAAGATTTCGCACGATATTGATTGTTTGGTGAATAGGAATAGGTGAATTGATAAGCATTGATAAGTTCATCCCCGTTTGGTGCAGCTTGCAGGGAATCTGTAAATACGATGCCATCCTGTGTATATATATTTCCTGATGCAAAACTCCATAACCCTGAAATATCCAGCCTGGGAGAAATAGTATACATCATTCCAATATTTGCAGCATGGCGATGGTCGTATTTATAGGGAAATTCCTCGCCATTATTGATTCCTGCAAACTGCCGCCAACTCCATGATAATGCATAACTGCTTTGTAAAAAAAATTTATCCCCTGATTTCTTTATCGTGAATTCTGCACCATAGCTTCTTCCTTTGCCAAGCTCGATACTTTGTTCCCAGTTTTCACTATTGATGAATGTACTTTTACCCTCTGCATAATTTGTTACATTCAGTAAACGCTTATAATAGGCATCCATTAAAATACTCCATTCCTTATTTGGTTTGTATATAAATCCGGCATTATAGATTTCACTGCTTTCGGGCAATACATTTTCTGTACTTGGCAACCATTGATCCCGGTTGGCGCCTGCATACGGATTCAATACTAAATGTAAAAACTGATTCATTTTACTGTATGAAGCAAATAGTTTAAAAAAATTATTAATTCTGTAAGCAGCATACAATCGAGGCTGAAACGCAATGGTATGGTAATCTTCCAGCCAATACGCACTTGCCCTGATACCGGGTTTTACAAAAAAATTATTGCCAACTTTAATTTCCGGTTCTGCATACATGGAAAGGTCTTCATATTGAAGAGGTTCAAAAGAAATAAAACCTTCTTCATCATCATCTTCCAATTCTGTAATCTTTGCTTCTAATGGCTTTATTGTAGTCTGCCCAAATCTTAAACCGGTATTGATTTTTAATTTTCGGGAGATATAAATTTCTGCTTCAGATTTTGCATTATAATTTTTGATAAATGAATAAGTGCCTAAAAACATTGTTTCAATGTCTAATTCTTCATCGCCTTCTTCGCCCATTTCTTCATCCTCATCTGTTTCGAAAACACTGTATTGCGAACTTGTGAGATTTTGATACCGGCTATAATTGATGGATGTATTTAAGTATGACTTATTGCCCAACAAATAATTCCATGTAATTGATCCCAATGTATTTCCCCATTTGTGCAGGTTGTTTACATAACTTCCTGTTTGCCGCAACTGATCTCCACCTGTATAAAAATTTAAGGCCAGTTTATTGTTGTCATTTACAATGGCAGATAACCTGAGTTGTGCATCATAAAAATTTGAAGTAACGCCATCCTGTAATGACTCATAAAATGGAAGTGGAATATTTTTTCGGCCTGAAACCATGATGGCTACTTTATCTTTTACCAATGGGCCTTCCAGTGTAACAGCCGCTGCAAGCAAGCCTGCATGAATTTCGCCTTCCCAGTTTTTCATGTTTCCCTGCTTGGTGTACACATCTAAAACAGATGATAAGGAGCCGCCAAGCCTGGCAGGAAAATCACTTTTATAGAAACGCATGGATTTAATTACAGTTGGATTTAAAATAGATATGGCGCCCAACATGTGTGTGGTATTATACACCAGGTTGCCATCCAATAAAAAAAGATTTTCATCTGTGCCGCCGCCTCTTACCTGGAAGCCACTAAATGAATAAGACGCATTTTGCAAACCGGGTGACATATACAAATATTGTAGAGGGTCATCTTCATTCATCAGCATAGTAGAAGAATTATTGTCATCCAACAATACAATGGATCCATCTTTCACCGGTGTTTCAGATTGTACGGTTACCACCACCAACGAATCTTTTTTTAATGATAATGAAATATCTTTTCGTTGGTTGTCCCGGATATCCAATAAAATAGTTTGAGGCTCAAAGCCACTATACGATATTACAACAAGGTGCTTGCCTTCTGATAAGAAAAAATTGAAATAACCCTGGTTATTGGATACAACGCCTCTCCTGGTGGCAGGTTCGTATATTGCAGCGCTGACAAGTGGTTCACTCGTTTCAGTTTCTTTTACATACCCATAAAAACTATACTGTGCAGGAAGATAATTGCTAATGGAAAATATTTCCTTTGATGGTACTATAATGATTTTATTATTATGTTCCATCAATTTCACGTACTGCCCTCTCAGGATGGTTTGTAAAACATTGCCGATGGTATTTTCATTTCCATTCAACTGAACAATTTTATTGCCATCAATACTTGCAGAAGAATATTCCAATACAATTCCGCTTTGTTTATTGATATCTTGCAGGAAATTGGCTATGGATGCCTTTTTTAAATTAGTATGATAAGGTTGTATGAGCAATTTTTTTTGAGCAATTGCATCTTCTCCGATGGCGCTCAATAAAAAAATGAATAAAAATATTCTCATATACATTATTGGGTTAGTCAATATTTTTTTTCAAAATCATTCATCATGTTTTGTGCAAAAATCATTTTGAAATTATCAGTTGATCTTTTTCAAGCCTGAAATTCAGGCCGGTAAAGAGTTTCAACTCCTTTACTACTTGTGCTAATGTTTCATTCCTGAACTCTGCCGTTATTTCAATTTGGCCAAGTTGATTTTCCATCTGAACATGTATTTTATAAAAATGTTCCAGGTCTTTTACTACTTGTGAAAGAGGCTTATTTTGAAAGATCAAAATTTTTGATTCCCATGATAAGAGATTGGTTGTATCCGCATTTTTTCTTTGAAGTGTTTCATTTTTCAGGTAAGCGGTTTCCCCGGCTTTTAAAATGAGCAGATTTTTCTTTTCTTTTTTATTTGTAAAACTTATTTCTCCTTCCATCACGGTTACCTGTTCAATGGAATCATTACTTTGAATCAAAAAAGCTGTGCCAATATCCTGTATGATACTTTTTGAAGAAATGACAGAGAAAGGATTTTGCACATCATGATGTACTTCAAAATATGCTTCGCCTTCCAGTTTTACCTGACGGGACTTGTTATAATTTTCGGGGATGGAAATTTTACTTCCCACTCTCAGGGTAATGATGGAACCATCTGTAAGTTGAATTTTTTTATTACTATTTTGTGCGAGTGTTTCCTTCCAAACTGTTTCGGTTGATTGATAGGAAAAATAAAAAACGCCCGCTGCAATTATAATAGAAGCCGCAACCATGAACACTTTTTTCCATGGAAACTTTTGCTTCCTGTACAATTGTTTGGCTTTGTACTTTTTGCCATGCTTTTTCTACATCCACAGGAATAAGCGCTGAATCGGCTGAATCTTCCCAAATATTTTTTACAAGTTCAAATTCTTCTGCATTTGCGTTGCTTTCGTTGATCCAAAGCTCCAACGCTCTTGATTCTTCATTAGAAGATTCATGATTGAGGTAACGCAGCATCAGCGCCTGTATATGATTGTAATCACTCATTTCCATTAGTAAAACCATTTTTCCATAAAAACCCCTATGTATTTAAAAATATTTTTATCCACATATAAAAAACACAACATGGCCATATAAATACTATTTTCCCTGGCAAAAACTTTCATCATTTTTATGGCTTTCCCCATTTGATTTTCTACAGTCTTCACAGAGATGCCCAGGATGTTGGCAATTTGCTGATATGTATGCCCGCTCAACCTGCTCAGCATAAATACCTCGCGGCATTTCGGCGGTTATTGGTCCATAGCTTTGGCAATAAGGTTTTTGGGATCAATTGTTTCTTCTTTGTCTATCCTGATATTGATTTCATCTGAGGCATCATCCTCTTTCAATTCAAGCACCGGGCTTTTTTTATTTTTTTGAAGCCTTGTCAGGCAATTATTGCGGACTGCCGTAAACAAATAGAATTTTATTTTATCCGGCCCGATTTGGAATTTTTGTTTGTTCCAAATTTCAATAAATATTTCCTGTACAATGTCTTCACTGCTGTTTTCATCTTTTAAAAAAGTATTGGCATAGCTGCACAGTTTGAGATAATGCTGCCGGAAAATGCTTTCAAAGTTTTTAATTGTTTCTGCTTCCATTTCAATGTATTGCCTGCTTACAATCCTTTCGCCGGGTATTCATTCATACAGGCATTGGGTTCAGTTTGTTTTTCAAAAGACATAAAAAATGCTCATGCTCAATATGTGCAATTTAGGATAATATTTTATGAAAATCTAATATATGAAACATACGGATGCCAATTAAAAAGTGTTGTTTTTTTATAAATAAAAATTTTTTTTTTCAAAAAAAAATTTTATGGAATAGGGGTTTTCCTAAAATGGCAGTTTTATCTACAGGGGCCACTAAATTTTCAATATTATTAAACAATTAAAAATGTATGAAATGAAAAAGATAATCGTAGATAAACTTTTAAATGAACTTGCTCCAATCTCTTTACCGGGATTAGACAAAGTAAAATTGCTCAATCGTATTGACAGGAAATATATCATACCGGTTAGCAATTTACAAGGGATCATAGAGGTTTTAAAGAAGAACGAATATTCGGTTTTAGAAATTGAAGGTAAACGATCATTCAGTTACCTGACAACATATTATGACAGCCCGGATTTCCAGTTTTACCATGATCACCACAATCAATTGACCAGCCGGATAAAAGCAAGGACGAGGTCTTACCTCGAAAGCAATCTTCATTTTTTTGAAATAAAAATGAAAAATAATATCCGGACAAAAAAGGTAAGGGAAAAATTAACCGGCCCGGGTTCTGTTTTAACCATATCACAAAGTGATAAAATCAAAGAACTTTATTCAAAAGAACTTGATGGGCCTTTGCAAACTACATTGGTAAACAGGTATAACCGGGTTACATTGGTCAACAAGGCTCAAACAGAAAGGTGTACCATTGATGTAAACCTTACTTATACTGCGCCAGAAAATCCCGGAAAAGAAATCAGCGTAAATGAAATTGCCATCATAGAAATAAAGCAATCGAAAACTTCTTTGCTGAATGGTATCATTGCATCGCTCAGGAATATGCAAGTTTACCCGTCAAGTATCAGTAAATATGTACTGGGCCTCATTCTCACACATCCTGAAATTAAACACAATACGTTCAAACCTTTGCTTCAGTTAATCAACAAAATCAAAACACAACAACAAACAATTCATCAAAATTTAAATTTCAAACATTATGAAAAAGTTAGTATTCCTGCTGCCCGCGTTTATTCTTTTTAATTTAATGCCATCCTACGCACAAGATAATACAGTAGTAAAAGAAGTAATACAAGATTTCCATTTTTCAGAGTTGGGCATCCGTTTTGCCATTAACCTCGTTGCAGTTTTTATCCTGGTTCGGCTGATTTATTTTAAAAGGCATAAAAACAAAGATTTCCAATTTACCTTGATTTTATTCAACTGTGTGAATTTTCTTATATGCTTCCTGTTAAGTGGCGCCAATTTGGAAGTTGGTTTTGCCTTTGGCTTATTTGCTATTTTTTCCATCATGAGATACCGCACTGTAACTGTGCCGGTGCGGGAAATGGGTTATTTGTTTATTTGCGTGGCGATGGGTTTGATCAATTCTTTGGCTACCACCCAGGATCATTTCCTGATACTAATTTGCGCAAATGACTTTATATTATTGCTTCCCTTAGTGATGGACCGGGTTCCTGCAGTGGCGCCGGCAACTTTGAATAATGGAGCAGAAAACCTGACAAGGGATATTACGTATGAGCGAATAGATTTAATTAAACCCGATATGCGGAATGAAATGCTTGATGACCTTCGCAGGCGAACCGGCCTGGCAGTGCACAAAGTAGATGTGATTAATATTGACCTCATGCATGATGTGGCATTGATTAAGGCGCATTACTATCAAAACGATCATGAAAACTTAATACACTTTAGTGCGAATCATGTGTAACGAGTGTATATTTTATAAAAAAAATTGAAACAAAGGAAATCGTGAAAGGCAGGAATAATGCATCTTTACGGTTTCCTTTTTAAAACATCATCAATAAAAATTTCAAAGATGAAAGTCATTCATAAATCCATTATACTTTTCGCTTTTTCAATTCTTTATGCCATGCAGGTAACGGCACAGGTATTTGATGATTGGGAAGCGCGCCCTAATGTTTCGTTGAAATATAAAATCAATAAGGATTGGACAGTTTCAGGAACGTATTATCTGTACCTGGAAAATAATATGAGCCAATATGATAAATCTGTTTTTGGTACGGAAGTATCCTATAAAATAAATCCATGGATGAAAGCGGGTATTGATTATCGCTTTGGTACAAATGCAAAAGAACAATACCATGATTTACGCTACTCACTTTCCTTTGATATGAAACTTTCCAATAAATGGACATTGGAATACCAGCCAACATTGCAACAGGAATTTACTTCATTGAATAAAGAACATCTTGCATTGCACCCGGTAGAATACTATGTACGTAACAGGATAACTGCAAATTATGAATTATCCAAAGTTGTTGAACTGTTTGTTTTTACTGAAAATTATCTGCAACCTGTGGATGGAGATGTATTTTTCTACCGGCAAAAAAGTGCATTGGGAGCGGATTTCGAAATAAATGAACACCATAAAATTGGGACGCGCTTTGAAATCATTAATAAAAATAGCGGTAAAAATTATGCACGGCCAAACCTGAGTTATACATATACTTTTGGATATTCGAAGAAGAAGGAGAAATAGTAATAATGGAAAATGTTCTTGTCAGGAACATGAATCTTATTAATATGCAATCACTACCCCTGCGCCCAATCCCATGTCGCTATCATAATGTGTGCGGATGGAAAAATTGCGGTTTAAAATATAATTCAACCCGGCCATATATTCTTTATCTGTATTAATCATAAATCCAAAGCGGAGCCGCTTTGTTACAGGAATATCTTCCCGCATTAATTGCAAGCGGACTATGCCATCTGTAAAAACTTCTGTTTGAAAACGAACCAGCATGGGCAATGTATAATTTACGCCAACACTTAATACCGCCCTGTTGTCTTTTGTGTTTGTCTGTCCGAAGAGATTTTTTTCTTGTTCATCAATACCCATTTTTCTGTAACGCCAGTCAAACCCGACAAATGGCATGA
>CAYXHX010000014.1:0-5022 GCA_964464835.1 uncultured Chitinophagaceae bacterium
TTGCTTTATTTTTTGGCCGAACCATGGTGGAATTTATCCGCAGCAGGTTGTTGCTTTATATTTCTTCGCGCATCAATGTGTCATTGCTTTCAGATTTTTGGATCAAGATGATGAAGCTGCCGATGCATTTTTTTGATGCAAGGCAAACGGGCGATATACTCCAACGCATACAGGATCAGCGAAGGATTGAAAGTTTCCTTACAGGCGCTACTTTGTCCACGTTATTTTCCATGTTTAACCTCGTGGTATTTTCCATTGTGCTGCTCATGTACAATGCCGGCGTATTTTATATTTTTTCCATTGCCAGCATATTGTATGTAGTATGGATAAAATTTTTTTTGAAATACAGGCGCACACTTGATTATAAAAGGTTTGCAGTGGCTAGTAAAGAAAACTCTTCCACCATGCAACTGATCTATGGCATGCAGGAAATAAAATTGAACAATGCAGAACACCTGAAGCGTTGGGAATGGGAAAACCTGCAGGCGGGTTTATTCAAGTTGGGTTTCAAAAATCTTTCCCTGAGCCAGTACCAGCAATCCGGCGCATTTTTTTTGAATGAAGGAAAAAATATACTCATTACTTTTTTTACAGCCAAAGCCGTACTGGAAGGGCAGCTTACACTCGGCGCCATGCTTGCCATTCAATATATTATCGGCCAGTTAAACGGCCCGGTAGAACAATTAATTGGTTTTGTACAACAAGCCCAGGATGCAAAAATTTCCCTGGAAAGGATCAACGAAATACACCAGGTAGAAAATGAAGAAGATGCAGAAAAAGAATACATCCGGAAATTGCCTGTGAATACTTCTATTCAAATTCAAAACCTGTCATTCACTTATACCGGTGCGGGCAATGAGCCTGTACTTGAAAATATCAATCTTCAAATTCCACAGGGAAAAGTAACTGCCCTTGTTGGTGTAAGTGGAAGCGGTAAAACGACTATCCTGAAATTGTTGCTGCAATTTTATACACATTATAAAGGCGATATAAAAATAGGCAACTCAAATATCAAATACATCTCTCCCGCGTATTGGCGGAGTTGTTGCGGCACGGTGATGCAGGACGGGTATATTTTCAGCGACAGCATTGCAAAAAATATTGCAGTAGGGGATGAAATGCCGGATTATGAAAAATTAATGTATGCATGTACGGTGGCGAATATTATAACTTTTGTAGAATCCTTGCCTTTGGGTTTTAATACAAAGATTGGCGCAGAAGGCAATGGTATCAGCGCCGGGCAAAAGCAACGCATATTAATTGCACGCGCAGTTTATAAAAATCCGCAATACCTTTTTTTTGATGAAGCCACCAATGCGCTCGATGCCAATAATGAAAAAGCCATTATGGAAAACCTTGCAGGCTTTTTTGAAGGAAGGACCGTGATAGTAGTGGCGCACCGCTTAAGCACGGTACGCCATGCGGATAATATTATTGTTTTGGAGAAAGGGGTAATAGCAGAACAGGGTTCACATGAATGCCTGACAAAACTGAAAGGGAAATATTTTGAACTGGTAAAAAATCAACTTGAATTGGGAAGTGATTAATTGCAGAAAGTTGCATTAAGTGAGTGCAACCAACATTTGAAACAAAAACAGGTAAGCGAGGACACCTTCCTATAGAAAAGATGTAGGTAGGTGAGGACACCTACCTATAGGAAAAAACAAAGTTTTGATTGAACGTGGTATGTGAGGCTTTAGATGACAGCCCTATTGGTAGGTGTCCTCACCTACCAAAAAAATTGATTAGCTCTTATGGTAGGTGTCCTCTCCTACCAAAAATGATTTATTGATTTTACAATCCTAAATATTTTTTATGCCTGCAATTTTACATACACCAGAATTTAAAAAAAGAGATAACAACAATGCGCTTCGGAGTGAGCCGGTTTCAGAATTGATATCGGAAAATCCCGGCTTTATTGTTCGCTATGGCACTACCATATTTTTTCTTGTATTAATAATGATTGGCATTGCATGCTGGTTTATTCAATACCCCGACGTGATTAATACAACTGCCAAACTCACATCAATCAATGCGCCTAAAACGGTCATCGCAAAAACCGATGGCAAACTCATGAAGTTATTCGTCAAAGAAAATGACAGTGTTTCAGCAGGTGCAGTTGTCGGATATATGGAAAGCATTGCGAACCCTCAGCAGGTTTTAAAATTATCCGAAAGCCTGGATTCAATTGCTGATTTTTTACAAACACATAGCATTGAAAAGATTGCTGTATATTTTTCACCAACAGCAAATTCAGCAAGGGGAAATTTAGGCGAACTGCAATTGCCCTACCAGGTATTTGCACAAGCTTATACAACCCTCAGCAACTATATTTCCAATGGTTTTTATTTAAGAAAAAAGCAAATGCTTTATACGGATGTGCAGAATATTGAAAACCTGCGGCAAAATATGTTGCAGCAAAAAAAATTGCAGGAACAAGACCTTGTATTATCACAAAAAACATTTGATGCCAATGATACCTTGAAAAAACAAAAAGTGATTTCCGAACTGGAATACCGCAATGAAAAAAGCAAGCTGATCAATAAGGAATTATCCATTCCGCAGTTAAATGCATCGTTATTAGGGAATGAATCACAGATGAATGAAAAGCAAAAAGAAATTATAGAACTGAATAATACCATTTTGCAGCAACAACAAATTTTCAGCGAAGCGCTGAATACATTTAAAAGCCAGGTAGAAGAATGGAAGAAAAAATATGTATTGGCTGCACCGATTTCCGGGCGGGTTTCTTTTTCAAATTTCATACAACAAAGCCAACAGGTACAAGCCGGGCAGGTGATTTGTTTTATCAATCCTGGCAACAGTGATTATTATGCCGAGATGGCAATTGCCCAAAATAATTTTGGGAAAATAAAAGCCGGGCAGGATGTTTTATTAAAATTCCCGGCATACCCATTCACCGAATTTGGAAGTGTACGGGGAAAGATTGATTTTATTTCTTCTATTGCCACAGACAGTGGCTACCTCGCACGCGTGGTATTGCCGGAAGGCTTGAAAACGAATTATGGAAAACGCATTCAATACCATGATGGCCTTGTAGCTGAAGGGCAGGTGATTACAAAAAACCTGCGGTTGTTGCAGCGTTTTTATTACAATCTTTATGGGCAGTTGAGAAGGTGAAGGCAATACAAATTTGGTCTTACTCCGTTGTTGGCCGTTTGGTCAATAACTCAAGAATTTCGTTCTACAGGTAAGTGTCTTCACCTACCAAAAAAAGGTTCTATATGTAAGAAATTGATGAATTTAATATGGCAACTCATTTTTTGGGATTAAAGAATTTCGGTAGGTGACTCCTACATTTGGAAGGATTTCAAGAAAAATGCATACTGTGAAACACTTTGTACCTCCCTGCAAATTTTTCCTCTTATCTTTGCCAAAATATTTTTTTGCATGAAAAAATTATCCATGCCTTTGCGTATTTCAATTTATATTTTTCTCGTAGCTGTATTGGTCAATGCTACTGTGGCCACGGCGCATATTTTGGCGGATACGGATTATACCATTCCCATTATTTTAAAAACATTTTGGTTCACACTGGAAATGAGCGCATGGCTTTTTGTGCCAACATCCATATTCATTTTCATAATTGCCAGTTTTTATAAAAAAACACATCGGACAGCTTTATTTTGGCTGATGCTATTTGGCGGCATTGGTATAACCGTACTTCTTTACAGTATTTTCAGGGATGTATTTGCACAGTATTCACCTACTCCTGAAATTTTTGCATCCATTGCTACTTTTGCTATTTTAGTAAGCGTAACAGCTCAGTACAATCTTTTCTTGCATTACCTGGATATCCCTGCAGAGGAAGAAAAGCGCGAATTGGCAGGGTGAATTTTTCAGCTTATCTAAAACAAACAACAGAGAAATAATTTTCGCAATTTGATGTGAATAGGAATTCGCTAAACCTTAGTAGAAATTCAAACTACAGTTAGCAACAATCTAATAACCTTATTGCATTTCATCAGATGATTATTGCTTGCCATTAAACAAGCCAATCTTCAATAGCTTGTTAAATAAAAAGAGGAAAATCACTGCCAGCACAAATGTTTTTGCCATGTATTTTCTTTGGCTTATATTACGTCAATGATAACTCAAAAAACATATAAAGCATTGAAGCAACAAATTTTTTCGTTGTGTTTATTTGTTTCATTCCTATTGTTTGCGCAGGTTTCTTTTTCGCAAAAAGTTTTGTCCATTCGTGTAGATGGAGCCATCAATGCTGCTTCAGCAGAGTACATTCACAATTCCATTGAAGAAGCAAAGAAAATGAATGCCCCCTGTCTCATCATTCATTTAAATACGCCCGGGGGTTTACTGGAATCAACGCGTGAAATTGTCGGCGATATTTTTCAATCTACTGTTCCTGTTGTGGTATATGTTTCACCAGAAGGCGCAAGAGCCGCATCTGCAGGGGTTTTTATTACGATGGCTGCACATATCTCTGCAATGGCAATGGGTACGAATATTGGCGCTGCACATCCTGTATCCATGCAGGGGAATATGGATTCGATCATGAACATGAAAGTCACCAATGATGCGGTGGCTTTTATAATGAGTATTGCTGAAAAGCGCGGCCGCAATGCAGAATGGGCGGAAGATGCTGTGCGGAACAGTGTATCTATTACAGAGCAGCAGGCGCTTGAAACAAATGTAATAGACCTTATTGCCGTAGATGATATTGACCTGTTGCGTTTGCTGGATGGCAGGGAAGTAAAATTAGCAAATGGCGCAAAAGTTTTGCATACAAAAGATGCTCAGGTTGTACAAAATGAAATGGGCTTTTTTGAAAAAATACTGGATAAAATGAGCGACCCAAATATCGCTTACCTGTTAATGATGTTGGGATTCTATGGAATCTTATTTGAACTGTTCAGCCCGGGTGCAATTTTTCCGGGCATTGCCGGTGTTATTTCTCTTATCTTAGGTTTTTATGCTATGAGTATGTTACCAGTAAATTATGCCGGCATCGCATTAATAGTTTTTGGAATCATATTATTT
>CAYXHX010000014.1:5032-10154 GCA_964464835.1 uncultured Chitinophagaceae bacterium
ATAAAAATTACCAGTCATGGTTTACTCACCATTGGGGGAATCATTTCAGTACTCATTGGATCCATGATTTTATTCCGAAGCAGCCCGCTTGAAAATATTGCTTCTCTTTCATGGACAGTGATACTTTCTACCACAACAGTAACTGCATTATTTTTTCTTTTTGTGGTTGGTATGGGCTTGAAAACCTTGAAAACAAAACCTGTATCCGGTGCATTGGCAATTATCGGGCAACATGCCAAAACGATTACGCCTCTTGATCCTGATGGGCTTGTAAAAATGCGTGGCGAAACCTGGAAAGCGATTTCTTTATCTGGTTCAATAAATAGAAATGAGAAAGTAATAATAAAAGAATTGAAAGGGTTTACTTTGTATGTTGAACCTTTCATGGAAGAGACAGTTTAAAATTTAAATAAAAAAATATGGAACAAGTACCGGTTGGATTGATTATCGTTGTAGTGATTGCATTGTATATTCTGGCGAGCGCTATTCGTATTTTAAGGGAGTATGAGCGTGGCGTAGTATTTCGCTTGGGGCGCGTTTTAAATAATGGCGCTAAGGGCCCCGGCCTTATTTTGCTCGTGCCCATTATTGATAAAATGGTAAAAGTAAGTTTGCGTACTGTAGTAATGGATGTGCCGCCGCAGGATGTAATTACACAGGATAACGTTTCTATTAAAGTGAATGCAGTAATCTATTTCCGCGTGATTGACCCTCAAAAAGCCATTATCGAAATTGAAAATTATTTAGTGGGTACATCACAACTTTCTCAGACAACATTGAGAAGTGTATTGGGCCAATCGGAGCTCGATGATATTTTATCACAAAGAGAAAAAATTAATATTCGATTACAACAAATCATAGACCAGCAAACAGAACCCTGGGGTGTAAAAGTAACGCACGTGGAAGTAAAACAAATAGACCTTCCACAAGAAATGCAACGTGCTATGGCAAAACAAGCCGAAGCGGAAAGAGAAAGAAGAAGTAAAGTAATTTCTGCGGAAGGGGAATACCAGGCTTCTCAAAGATTGAGCGATGCTGCACAGATATTGAGTGAACAACCAAGTGCATTAACCCTGCGTTACCTGCAAACTTTACGGGAAATTGCTACGGAGAATAATTCAACAACAATTTTCCCGATTCCAATTGATATTTTAAAACCTTTTATGAAGATCAATGAAAATGAGCAACAAAAGAATGCTTCGAGTTAGGGATGTATCATACTTTCAATAATTCGGCATGGCATATAAAATTATTCATCATAACTTTTATATGCCATTTCTTTATTTATTAAAAGCGAAAAAATTTTTATGAAAAATATTGAAATCGGCAACCTGCAGCCGCAGGATTATGAACAACTCTTATCTGCGATGAAAGCTGCATACCCGAGATGGGGTGGCAATTACTGGACACTTGAAACCATTGAAAAGCTTATCCTGAAATTCCCCGAAGGCCAAATCGTAATCCGTGCCGATGGAAAAGTGGTGGGCTGCACTTTATCCATCATTGTGGATTATTCCCGTTTTGGCGATTCACATACCTATCAGCAAATAACGGGCAATTATACTTTTAAAACACACGACCCAGAAAATGGCGACGTATTATATGGCATTGAAATATTTATACACCCGGATTATAGAGGTTTAAGATTGGGAAGAAGATTATATGATGCACGAAAAGATCTTTGCGAACAATTGAATTTACGGGCCATTGTTTTTGGAGGGAGAATTCCAGGGTACCATAAATATGCAGATACTTTATCCCCCAAAGAATATATACGAAAGGTAAAGGACAAAGCCATTTATGATCCTGTTCTTTCTTTTCAATTATCCAATGATTTTCATGTAAAAAAAGTATTGAAAAACTACATTCCCGGAGATGAACAAAGTAAAGATTATGCTACTTTATTACAGTGGGATAATTTGTATTATACGGAAGTTGAGGGAAAACAATTCAACGCCAAAACCTATGTGCGGCTTGGCCTCATTCAATGGCAGATGCGTTCTTATAAAAGTATGGACGAAATGTTTACACAGGTTGAATTTTTTATTGACTCCATTAGTGCATATAAAAGTGATTTTGCATTGATGCCTGAATTGTTCAATGGGCCATTGCTCGCAGAATTCAATCATTTATCCGAAGCAGAAGCTATACGTTCCCTTGCCCAATATACACCGGAAATGAGGGCACGGTTCAGGGAATTGGCAATTAAATACAATGTAAATATTATTACAGGGAGTGTGCCATCATTAGATGGGGATGTATTGAAAAATGTGGGATATCTCTGTCATAGAAATGGCCATATAGACCAATATGAAAAATTACATATCACACCAGATGAAACAAAATTTTGGGGAATCCGTGGAGGCAAAAAATTACAGGTTTTTGAAACGGATGCAGGAAAAGTCGGCATCCTAATTTGTTATGATGTAGAATTCCCTGAATTACCAAGGCTGCTTGCAGAACAAGGCATGAAAATTTTGTTTGTCCCTTTTTTAACGGATACACAAAATGCATATAACCGTGTTCGTTATTGCGCACAAGCACGGGCCATTGAAAATGAATGTTATGTTGCCATTACGGGATGCATTGGCAACTTACCCAAGGTGGAGAATATGGATATTCAATATTCACAGTCGGCTGTATTTACTCCATGTGATTTTGCATTCCCTTCCAATGGCGTGAAAAGTGAAGCTACACCTAATGCTGAAATGATATTGATTGCAGATGTTGATTTATCTTTACTTGATGAGTTGCGTGCAAGAGGAAGTGTACGGAATTTGAACGACCGCAGGAAAGATTTTTATGAATTAAAAATGCTTGAGTCGTAAATTAAAATGATGAATAATTGTTAATGGTGAATGTTTAATTGAAAGCCAATGAAGAATTAGATGATCAATCGAACACCACCTAAGTCAGAAACACTATGTGGAAAATGATCGCCGGGTGAGCCGATAAACATGAAATTATGTGGTATTTTCCACTCATGGCTTAACCGGTTTATAAGTTCCGGCCCAAATACACCCGGAATTTGAATGTATTCAATGCGCAAATCAGGATATGCACGATCGAGCGCTTCAAAGTCGCGCATAAAAGTTTCGGACATTTGTGTCTCTTTTTGCAGGACTGTTACAATCTTTAGTTTTTGTGTGATTTCATTATCTTTTACATAAATAATCACTTTGTTTAATGTGGCAATATTATCTCCTTTGGTAAAATACACAAAAGGTTGCTTATTCAGTTTACGCATTTCTTTGGTCAAATGAAAACGGCTGAGTAATGAAAGTTTTGATATTTCATCGAAAACCTTATTGGCATATAGTAATAAATAATGCATCACCACTTTACGTTTCAAAAAAGCATAAATGATTAATATGGCCGGAATGAAATATTGAAGGAATACGACGAGGTATTCAGGATGCAATTTTACATTTCCGTACAATGCAATTAAAATTCCTGCAATTCCCAATAATACTATTATTGGAGCGGCATGTTCAGGCCGGGGCAACCTTTTCCTTTTTATTTTCAACAATAAATTTCCAAATCCAAAAAATGCCATTACGGATAAAAATGAAATGGTATATACACCGGCAAGCGGCCTGAGTTCGCCATTCGTTATAAATAGAATGGACAGGCATAACAGGTAGAATACAACTAAAATAGCCGGAGAGCTTCCTCTTTTATTTTCCCTTAGTAATGACTGCGGAAAAATCCTGTCAAGTGTCATACGGCGTATCAATCCGGTAACACCAATAAATGAAGTTAACACAGCGCCGCTTAACACCAGTGCGGCATCCAATGAAATTACAGTTGCAAGCCATGAACCACCTGTTTGAGACCCCATGTGAGAAAGAAAGGCATCCTCATGTTGTACAATATCTGAAAGCGGCATTATAGAAACTGCTAAAATAGAAATGATTGGATTGATAAAAACAACGAGCAGCCACATGTTTCTCAACGTTTTTGGAAATACACCTTGCTTTTGTTCTTCTACAAAGTTTGCCGAAGTTTCAAAGCCGGTTACACCCAGCATGGCTGTACTAAATCCTAAAAACAAAGCAGTAACAATACCTCCCTGGACGGGTGTATTAAAATTGAGCTTAATATTTTCCAGGCCATGACTGGCCACATAAAAAAATCCGCTTCCTATCAATAATACAATAGCGGATAAATGAAAAATAAAAATGATTGTTGCAACAGTTGAAGACTCAGAAATTCCCCCCAAAGTCAATAGTAAAAAAAGGGTAAGGATAATAACTGTCGCTAAAATGATTGGAACAAATGAAAAAATACTATGCAGGTAACGCATCGCTTCCGATGCAGATAAAACTGCAGTTGCCATATAAGATAGGATTGTAAGGCATGCGGCAATTGAAGCATTTCCTTTGCTTGTTGTATTGAGTAATATGTTATATGCGCCTCCATTTAAAGGCAATGCACCCACAGCTTCACCATAAATTTTCCTGAAAAAATATAATACAAGCCCTACAATTAATAAAGAAATAAATGCATATTGCCCGGCATATACAATCGTTAATGCAGATACATACAAGCAGGAAGATGTGATGTCATTTCCACAAATGGCTGTAGCGGCAAGTTGTTTTAATTTCTTTGGATGGGTGTTTTTTGTTTCAGACATATTGTGCAGTAAACGGTGCAATATACAAACGGAATATTGTTTTTTCTTTATTAATAAATGATAAGATTCGCCGGAAAATTATCAGTTTAAGAAAAATATTACTTGATTTCTTCAAAATCTATATAATCCCCTTGTTTTTCCTGAACTGGATTTTGTTGATGGGAATTTGATTGAGTAGAATGGTGCCCATTTTGACGGCTACGCAGGTTTTCTTCCTGCTGGCGTTGCATTTCCCGCATATTGTCTTTTATTTGAGAAGCGCTTTTTGAAACGGGCAACAAGAAGTTGAAAATAAATTTGTATAAAAAATATACAACTACAATAGTTACTATTACATCAAACATACCCAAAGGTAATGATTGAGTTTAAACGCTTACTTTGCACCTCAAAATTTTATAGAATGCTTAACCAGTTCAAAATTTTGCATGTATCTATAATTCTTTTACCTTTGTGCCGGAAAAAGAAAATTTAGAAAGGGAACGGGTT
>CAYXHX010000014.1:10164-17096 GCA_964464835.1 uncultured Chitinophagaceae bacterium
GGGTTCGTTCCCTTTCCTTTTGTACCAACCTGAAAAATGGAAACAGAAATTTTAAAGGATCGGATAAAATCATTGGTGGAAGGCCTTTTGCAAACAGAACCCGGGTATTTTTTAGTGGATATAAAAATAAAACCGGTAAATAATATTAAGGTTTTTGTGGATGGTGACAATGGCATCAGCATAGATAAATGTGCCAGGTTCAGCAAGAAACTGGTTAAAGCCATGGATGAAGCACATGTACCGGAAACGGGCGATTATTCCCTGGAGTTTTCATCTCCCGGTATTAAAGAGCCATTGAAATTGCATAGGCAATACCTGAAAAATATTGGCAGAAACGTAGCAGTTACACTCACAGACGGATCAACAAAAATGGGCAAATTGAAAAATGTAACGGCTAAAAGTATCATTATCAGTGCGATTCAGGCGAAAAGTAAAAAGCAGGTACAGGAAGAAGATATTGAAATTCCTTTTGATCAAATTCTTAAAACAATAATCCAGGTTCAATTTTAATTATTATTCAATTTTTAAAAAAATGTAGGTTATGGCAAGTATAAATCTTATTGAAGCCTTCCAGGAATTCAAAGATGAAGAAAAAATAGACCGCCCCACAATGATGAAAGTGGTGGAAGATGTATTTAAAACTTTGCTTCGAAAAAAATATACCAGTGACGAAAACTTTGATGTAATTGTAAATGCAGAGAAAGGCGACCTCGAAATTATGCGCAGGAGAATGATTGTGGAAGACGGCGAAGTAAATGATCCTCTTGCAGAAGTGGAATATTCTCAAGCAATTAAAATAGAGCCTGATTTTGAAGTAGGCGAAGAATTGTATGAAGAAGTAGATTTGCTTGATTTTGGCCGGCGTGCCATCCTTGCAGCCAAACAAACATTGGCAAGCAGGATAAGCGACCTCAAAAAAAATGTACTTGTAAAAAAATATGAAGACCGGATTGGGGATATCATCAATGCGGAAATTTACCAGGTTTGGAAGAAAGAAGTTTTATTACTGGATGAAGAAGGCAATGAACTTATTTTGCCAAAATCCGAACAAATACCTCAGGACTTTTTTAAAAAAGGTGAAACCATACGTGCAGTTGTAAAAAAAGTAGATTCTAAAAACAATTCACCGGTGATTATATTAAGCCGGACAAGCCCGGATTTTCTGGCTAAATTATTGGAGATAGAAGTGCCCGAAATTTTTGATGGCCTTATTACCATTAAAAAAATCGTGCGCGAACCCGGAGAGCGTGCTAAAGTTGCAGTGGAAAGTTTTGATGACCGCATTGACCCCGTTGGCGCATGTGTGGGGATGAAAGGCAGCAGGATACATGGCATCGTTCGCGAACTGAAAAATGAAAATATAGATGTAATCAACTGGACATCAAATACACAGTTATTGATACAGCGTTCACTTACACCTTCGAAGATCAGCTACATGGAAATTGATACAGAGAAAAAACATGTGGATGTGTATATGAAAGCAGATCAGGTATCTTTAGCCATCGGCCGAAGAGGAGTAAATATCAAACTGGCATGCCAGCTTACAGAATTTGATATAGATGTGTTCCGTGAAAATGAAGCTGGAGATGACGAGTATGATATTGACCTGGATGAGTTTTCAGATGAAATTGATTCATGGGTGATAGACCAGTTGAAAGGAATCGGTTGTGATACTGCTCGTAGCGTATTGGCATTGACAACAGAAGAATTGGAAAGAAGAACGGACCTTGAAATAAAAACGATAGATCATTTGAGATCTGTTTTGCAGGAAGAATTTGAACAGGAATAAATGCTTGCAAGGAGGAGCGTTCAAAAGATAAAATAAAAAAAACTGAATGGCAGAAATTAAGTTACCCAGATTGTTAGCAGCCGCTAAAGAATTCAATATTGGCCAGGAAACCCTGGTTGATTTTTTGAGCGGGAAAGGTTTTAACCGGGATGAGTTGAAACCTTCTGCTAAACTGACTGAAGCAATGTACCGCTCCCTGCAAGATGAATTTCAAAGTGATAAAGTGGCAAAGAATAAAGCGGATCAAATTGAAATACCTAAAGGTGTTCAACCCGAACGCAAAAGAAGAGATGAGGAAGAAATTGTTTTTAAAAGTACCGTAAATAAAGAAGAAACCAAACCACAAGAAATTGTAGAAACAACTCCAGAAACAATTGAGGAAAAAGAAACTGAACCGCAAACTCCTGTAGAAGCAGCAATTACAACAGAAGAAGTAAAAACACCACAACCCGAAATTGAAAAAATTGAAGCGCCTTCTCTTGAAGGGCCTAAGACAATTAAAAAAATAGACCTTTCCAAAATAGACTCTTCTACTCGCCCAAAAAAGACACCCAAAAAAGTATCCGAAGAAAAAGAAAAAACAGTTTTACCTCCTGCAATGGAAATTCAGCCTGAATCTCCACCGGTAATTGAAAAGATTGAGATACAAAAAGAAGAAGAACCTGAATCTCCTGCGGTTATTGAAAATATTAAAGCCATAAAAATTGAAGGCCCAAAAATTGTTGGAAAAATTACGCTACCAGTAAACAGTGATACCAGGCCAAAGCCGGCAACCCATGAAGAAAAAAGAAAAAGAAAACGAATCCCTGTAGAAAAAAAATCTACACCCGGTGGACAGCAAAGGCCGGGTGGCGGAAGAGATGGTGGACAGGGCCGCCCTGGAAACTTTAGGCCGGGAGCGCCATCTCGTGGCGGTAGAAGCAGGTTGCCTCAAAGAGAAGATAAAGAAATTGACCAAAAAGAAATCCAGGAGAAAATACGTGAAACTCAGGCAAAACTATCCGGCGGAGGTTCCGGCAGAGGAAAAAGCTTGAAAGCTAAACATCGCCGTGAAAAGAAACATGGCCTTGCCGAATCCCAGGAAGGAATGGTGGATGACAACAAACTACAAGTAACCGAATTTGTAACTGTGAGTGAACTTGCCAACCTGATGGACGCAAGCTTCGCTGATGTCATCAGCAAGTGTATGAACCTGGGAATAATGGTGTCCATCAATCAACGGCTTGATGCGGAAGTGATAGAATTGGTATCTGCAGAATTTGGTTATGAAGTGGAATTTATAGGAATTGATGACCTGGATGAAGAGGATGAAGATGACTATGAAGATGAACAGGAATCTTTGGTTTCACGGTCCCCAATTGTTACCATCATGGGCCACGTGGATCATGGAAAAACTTCATTGCTTGACTATATTAGAAGTGAAAATGTGGTTGCCGGGGAAGCAGGTGGAATTACGCAACATATCGGCGCTTATGAAGTGACATTGCCGAATGGGCGACAAATCACTTTCCTGGATACACCGGGCCATGAAGCATTTACTGCAATGCGTGCAAGAGGAGCAAAGGTTACAGATATCGCAGTGATCGTAGTAGCAGCAGATGATGCAGTAATGCCACAAACAAAAGAAGCCATCAGCCATGCACAGGCAGCCGGCGTACCAATGGTTTTTGCTATCAATAAAATAGACAAAGACGGAGCAAACCCCAAGAAAATTTATGAGCAACTTTCGCAAATGAATTTATTGGTAGAAGAGTGGGGCGGTAAATATCAAAGTCAGGAACTGTCTGCAAAACAAGGTTTAAATGTTGATCTCCTTCTTGAAAAAATATTATTGGAAGCAGACCTGCTTGATGTGAAAGCCAACCCGGAACGGGAAGCAAGTGGAACCATCATTGAAGCATCTTTGGATAAAGGCCGCGGCTATGTAGCCACTTTATTGGTTCAAAATGGAACGCTTCACCAGGGCGATCTCATTGTGAGTGGCCAATATTATGGCCGTGTAAAAGCCATGTTTAATGAAAGAAACCAACGCATTGTATCAGTACCACCTTCAACTCCTGCACAGATCCTGGGTTTAAATGGCGCACCCCAGGCCGGTGAAAAATTTAAAATGTATGAAGATGAAGGAGATGCTAAAAATGTTGCCAACAAAAGATCTCAAATTTTACGCGAACAGGGATTAAGAGCCAGGAAGCATATTACTTTAGATGAAATTGGCCGCAGGCTTGCATTGGGTAACTTTAAAGAACTGAACCTGATCATCAAAGGGGATGTGGATGGTTCAGTAGAAGCACTAAGTGATTCATTGCAAAAATTATCTACTGATGAAATAGTGGTGAGTATCGTTCATAAAGCAGTAGGACAGATTTCTGAAAGCGACGTTTTGCTTGCTACTGCTTCTGATGGTATCATTGTTGGATTCAATGTACGGCCTTCCCACCAGGCAAATAAATTGGCCGAAACTGAAGGTGTGGAAATTAAATTATATTCCATTATTTACAATGCCATTGAAGAAATTAAAAGTGCAATGGAAGGAATGTTGGAACCAAAAATCCAGGAGAAAATTGTTGCGAATGTGGAGGTAAGAGAAGTGTATAAGTTTGATAAAGCAACAGTAGCAGGATGCCAGGTTCTCGATGGAAAAATCATGCGGAATAATAAAATTCGGATCATCCGGGATGGTATTGTAGTTTACCCTGTAGCGGAAGGTGCACATGCAGAACTCGGTTCATTGAAGCGGTACAAGGATGATGTGAAAGAGGTCTCTTCAGGAATGGAATGTGGGCTTACCATTAAGAATTATAATGATTTAAAAGTGGGAGACATCGTTGAAGCTTTTGAAGAAGAAGAAATTAAAAGGACTTTATAAAAATAATTTCATTTTCAAAACAATTACCCTTTCGCATCAAATTCTTTGTTAAAAACAAAGTTCAATTTCTCAATTGGGCATTGCAAATTCTATTTTTGAATGCATTCTTACAATATGAAAAAAATCATTTTCCTTTTCATGGCTTCAGCTTTCATTTTCAAAGCACATACACAGCCCCAGAAAGTAGTTGCTGATAAGATCATTGCAAAAGTCGGCGACCAGATTATTTTGCATTCAGATATTCAAAATGCGATTGAGGATTATAAAAGACAAGGCCCGGAAGCAGTATTGCCACCGGATCCGGAATGCTCATTTTTGCAAGGCCAGCTAATTCAAAAAGCATTGGTATTGCAGGCACAAAAAGATTCATTAACAATCAGTGATGATGAGTTAGAGGCATTGCTCGATAATCAAATCCGTGGATTTATCCGCTATTATGGTTCTCAGGAAATGCTGGAACAAATTGCAGGAAAAACATTATTTCAATTAAAAGAAGACTTGCGTGAAAGTTTCAGGGAAAGAAAACTCGCTGACCAGGAAAGAGGAAAAATCCTGGATAATGTAAAGATCACTCCTGCCGAAGTGCAAAGTTATTTTGAACAAATTCCGAAAGACAGTTTGCGGTTTTATGAAAGTGAATTGGAAGTGAGTGAAATTGTGATTCATCCCAAAGCCAATAAAGATGTGGAAGAGTATGTGAGCAAAGAATTGTATGACATGAAAAAGGAAGTGGAATCAGGCCAGAAAAAGTTCGATGCATTGGCTCGTTTATATTCTGATGACCCGGCAGTAAAAGATAATGGCGGTCAATATAGCCTGAATAAAAATGATAAAAACTGGGACCCCGCTTTTTTTGCAGCAGCTTTTAAATTAAAAGATGGCCAGATATCACCGGTAATAAAATCAAAATTCGGATTGCATATTATTCAAATGGTAAGCCGTGCGGGAGATGATGCAGTTATCCGCCATATATTAAAAATCCCGCCCATTACAGATGTAGAAATCAAAGCAACCATTTCCCGTTTGGATAGTGTAAAAGCAAAAATTAATGATGGCACCATTACTTTCTCTGAAGGAGTTTCACTGTACAGTGATGATGACAATAGTAAATTAATTGGTGGTTATATTGCTGCACCTGATGGTTCTACTTATTTAACGATAGATAAAATGGATAAAGACCTGGTGGCCATTTTAAAAGATTTGAAAACTGGTGTAATTTCCGATCCACAGGTTTTTACGGATGATCGTGGCTTAAAAGCTGTACGCTTATTATACATTAAAAGCCGCTCTCAGCCACATCGTGAAAATTTGCAGGACGATTACAATAAAATTGCACAACGCGCATTAGAAAATAAAAAATCTGAAGTATTGCAGCAATGGTTCAAAGTGCATATACCACAGTTTTATATTTATGTTGACCCGAGTTTTAAATCATGTAGCGTATTATCCGATTGGTTCCAGGCTTCTGCAGAAAACAATCATTAATTTTCATTCATTAAAAAATAAGGACATTTTTATTTAGGGCTTTAAATAGGATATGAATATTGAAATAATTTCAGGTAGCCCACGAAAAGATAGTGTTACATATCGTATAGCGCTTCATTTACTCGATAAAATCCAAAACATTTCCCGGCATACAGTCAATATGATTGATGTAAGGGAATGGGAATTGCCTCTTTTGCAACAGGATACAATCCGTAAGCTGGAATTTGCACCGGTTAATTTGCAGCCTTTGGCCAAACGGATTTTTGAAGCAAATGCTTTTATACTTATCACACCGGAATATAATGGCAGCTATACTTCAGCCTTAAAAGCTTTATTCGACCTTTTTCCCCATCAAAAGCGAAAAGCCTTTGGAATTGTCACTGCAAGTACAGGTAGCATGGGAGGCATGCGGGCCAGCCAACAACTGCATTTATTCATCAATGCATTATTCGGGATACCTTCTCCCTACATGCTGATTACACCTTTTGTTGATAAAAAATTTGGAACGGGAGGTGAATTAATTGACCCGGTTTTTGAAAAACAAGTCACTGCTTTTATGAACGAATTTTTATGGTTGGCTGAAAAATTAGCGTCCATTTAAAAATTTCTGGAAAAAACTATTGTACTTTTGCATTCTTCATTCAATCAATATCATGAGCGATGAGATCAAGCATGAATGCGGATTAGCATTTATACGTCTTAGAAAACCTTTCTCTTTTTACCTGAAAAAATATGGTTCGGTGATGTATGGCCTCAATAAATTGTATTTATTGATGGAAAAGAAACATA
>CAYXHX010000015.1:0-898 GCA_964464835.1 uncultured Chitinophagaceae bacterium
GTCCATATTCGGACCTGTCGGGCTAAAGGGTTTTCTGGAGAGTATCATTGGATATACAGAAATGACCGTTTCCTTTCCGCTGAGCATCATCGAAGAATCTCCCGTCGGTCTTAGCCGTATTGTTGTAAGGGAGAATATTGAAATATGGACATTCCCTTTATATCATCGTATAGCCTGTAATGGTTATGTGTTCAGGGAGCTCAGTTCAAATATCAGGTTGAACAAAGAACGCCTGCATGAGTATGGTCTAACTCCAGTTCAGATTAAGGCAGTGAAGCGCGGCGAAGAAATCGAACATGGCCGTGGCCGGATTCCTTCGTCTGTCTTCATCCTTCAGCCATTGCCGCCTGTCAGCTATGCATATTGTTCGGATAGTCGTTTAGCTATCTCCGTCGTTTCTCTTAAATTTCTACCAGTTGTTTGAATTTGCATTGCATATCTCCTATCAGATTTAAGATGAACGATATCTACCTTTCCATCCCTTTGTGGTTTTTTAAAGAATGAGTTCCCTCCCCACTCGATTGAGATCCCTTCAATTACATACGGAGAATTTTTAACTCTATTCCATAATTCGGTTAATTCTTGTTGACCATGATGAACAGTTAAATGAAAGTGTTTGTCATCTGGGTTGATATTAGTTTCAACCAAATCAAGCGTGGTTATACTTTCTACAAAATCCGCAATTAAATTTTGATTAAAACATTCTTTAGAAAAAACATGGTGAACTTCGGCTGTTGATTTTTCTTCACCCTTTTCGATTGAAATGATCAATATATTTTTTAAAGTTTGAACTTATCAAATTCATTTTATACTTTCAAATTATTTAAGAGAATTCAATCAGGAAGGATCAAAATTATTCAAAAATGAAATACCCATTCTCACTCTTAGTTTTAAAAGG
>CAYXHX010000015.1:908-10561 GCA_964464835.1 uncultured Chitinophagaceae bacterium
TTATCGTCAATATATTTTTTAACCATGCAGTGCTGCTTTGTAAGCTTATGGCAAGTGTTTCACTTAAATAGGCAGAAGTTAATCCCAAACATTCCTGCTTTGAAATTTGATTCTCATTATCCTCAAAGAAATAATTTGCTTCAATAAACCTATCTTCAATTTCATCATCTTCTTCTCTCAAAAATGGTTGCACAAACATATCATAGAATAACGCCCTGCTTTCAGGAGGAAAGTCTTTATCAAACAACCAATTGTGCAAGGAATAATCTTGAGTCAGCTTTATTTCACTTGCAGTGTAAGGCGTTCTTATATTTCTAAAACCCTTCTTTCTTGCCTCAGCCACTGTTTTTGAAAATAGAAGCATCCGTTCATTTGCGGTATATTTGTCATCCAACAATGGAGTTTGACTTAATTCATTAAATACCAATTCCATAACTTAAATTAATTGTGATATTTGATTACTCCATTCATCCAAAAAGTCCTTGGGGTATTCGCTTAATGTTCCATTCTTATCAACCTTTATCTGAGTAATTTTCGTAAACTGCTCTTTCTCCGTAGTAGTCTTTTCAAAATACATCACATTCACTTTTGATGTATCAACCAAATTGTCTTTAACTGCTACTCTAATACCGTTTAATATATGGTCGCTATGTGTTTCAACAAATAACTGTGCACCAATACTTGCAGCCAATGAAATAAGTTTGCCTAATTCGGCTTGTCCTCTTGGATGGATATGAGATTCAGGATTTTCAATAACAATGATTTTCCCTTCTTCTGCGGTAAGCAATGCTAATACAATTGGTAGCACATAAGAAATGCCAAAGCCAACATTCTTTGGTCGGAACGAGTTTGTTTTATCATTAAATAAATCAAACTGGTAATCTAAAATTACTCTGTTTACTTCTGGGACATACTTGGTGTTTAATGAAACTCCTGGCGAGATTTCCTTCATCCAGGCATTTATTTGCGATAATAAATTTGATGAACTTGCTTTTGGGTGTCTAAGTTTTTCAATTACATTATATTCTTGTCCAAAAACATTGATGTAGTAAGCTGCATATTCACCCAATAAACCCAGTTGCTTTTTATCGGCAACTACTACGCTTGATGCTTCATAAATATCTCTTGGACCAATCCGCTCCGCTCTTATGTATTGAAAACGCTTTGTGCTTTTTCTAAAAAAATTCATTTGATCTTTGGTGTAACCATTTTCGGCGGTAAGTTTTTCTTTGTCTTTTTGATAACCGAATTTCCAAGAGAATTTTGGCTGTCCTTCAAAAGTTAATTCAAAAACAATTTTTTCTTCTTCTGCATATTGGTATAAAGCATCTCTACCTTGCCCTATTTGAGCTAAAATGCCATTTAAGTCAATTACTCTTTCTTCCAGTTTGTCACTTTGCATCAATAGCAGCAAAGTTTGTATGAATGAGCTTTTACCCATTCCATTCAAACCCATGAGCAGATTTAAGTTTGAAACTCTTACATCAGCTTTTTTAATGGATTTGAAATTCTTTATTTCAATTTTATTTATCATGCTTCTAATGTTTCTTGAATTATTCTATCAATGCTTGAAAAACGATAAGCTACGCTTGACTTGTTACCTGTGGACGTGGTTATACTATTAAAAAAGGTTGAATCTTCTTTAACGAGGTCAACCGACTTATTAAACAAGATTTCTTTTTTCCCTTTTATAGTTTTCCTTTGTTCATCATCCAGCTTTGCAAGCGAAACACTCCAAACTTCAAATAATGCTTTATTAATAGGCTTTCTTTTTTCCGGATATTTGTCAGATTTGCGAAAAGCCCAATTATTAAATATTTCTTTTGAAAGGGACATAGCAGAAATGAAATCTTTTTTCATTTTTTCCTTTTCAACTTCTGATAGCTTTTTTATTGCACTCATACTTGAATTCATGAACGTATCTAAATCTGGAACATAATTTTTATAATCATTCATGTAAAATGAAATAAAACGTGTAACAAACTCTCGGTCAAGCATTCGATTTGGACTAATTGCTCTTTGAGTTGCTTCTATAAATTCAGAAGTTTGTGCTAATTCTTTGACATATACTGCTGGTGCTCCTTGGTTCATCGCATGGCGAATCTCTTGTGGTTCCATTATTAGTCCGCCTGTGTTAACACGTCTAAAAATGTTAAACTTAACCTCATCTGGTGTACCTGGATTTATAATGTAGGCAGTTACCTGAGATTCTTCGATTTGTCGTTGAAGGTTTCTTGGTAAGTCGTCAAAGCCATCCCCCTCAAGCTTTTTTAAGAATTCCAGACTAGTTAGTTTCAAGGTTTTATTAATCATAAAATTTCTAATGGCACTTAGTCTTTGGAGTCCATCCACAACCAACCATTTATTATTGTCTGTCCCATCAAAATAAAAAGCAGGTAGCGGAAACTTTATTAGCAAGGATTCTATCAATCTACTTTGTTTTCCTGCATCCCATAAATCATCTTTACGTTGAAAGTCAGGATATAAATCGATTTCAGGTGGTGCAGATTGTAATCTCTTAACCAACAAATCAATTGTAGGGTTTTTTGTAGATATATCAATCTGGGCAGGGTTGAACGGCCGCTCCATTAACACCCCAGTATCAATATCTTCATATTCTACCTGCGGCTCATTTACTATATTTATTTCCTCGTCGTGCATAAGTCAATTTATTATTGCGCAAAGTTAAATTTTCTTTTCCCCATCACCACCTCGCTTATCATCGCCTCTTTGTATTCCCTTATCAGTTCTATTTCCCGTTCGGCTTTGGCTATGGCAGTGTCTATGGTGGCGGTTTCGGTTTTTATCTTGTTTATTATTTCTTGTTGTTCTGATGTTGACTTAGGAATTACAATTTTGAGTGAACTCAAAGTAGATGAGTTTATTGCTGGATAACTTACACCGTAGGAATTCTGAATAACAGAACTAATAAAGTATTCGGCACGTAAAGCAAAATTCAAATATTCAGAAAGAACATTTTCTTTTGGTCTAAGAACAGCAAAACCTGTTGAAGCGATTAAATTTTCCTCATCACTTTCAATCAGAGTGATTGCTTTTAAATAAGTTCGAACAGTTGAAATTATAACATCACCTTTTCTAACAATTCTTCTTGCCCGTGAAGGAGTATCCTTAAACTCATATTCTTGGATTTCAGCAATGTCACCGTATGAATTTACATTTCCAATATCAATATACCTTATCAAAAATTCATCTTCAATTTTTTCTGTTAATGCTTCGTCATTGACAGTTACTATATCTTTCAATCTTAGCCAAATCCAATTTTTAGTTTCAGAAGTAACGTAATTATTTACAATGCTTAACCTCTGCTCCTTCAGCAACTCAATAAACCGTTGCTTCTTCTGTATAAACAAATTTATCTTTTCTTCCTGTGCTTTGATGTATTGCACAATGGCGGCTTGCTCGGTGAGGGGTGGAATGGGGAGGTAAATATTTGCGAACTCGCCAAAACTTATTGATTGTCCATCTCTAATTCCTTTTTTATAAATGTTTAATTCTTGTATAAACATTTTTGACTTGAATAAGTACTTAAAGAAATCTCTACTTTGTTCTTTTTCTTGTCTGAAATAGAATATTGAATAAACAGGACTAATTATTCCCTGAAAATATGCTAGTTCTAAACCTCCTTCAAATGAACGAAGGCTTATTACAAAATCATCTCTTTTTACAAGTTTGAAAGTTTCAAAATTTTGAATTGCCTCCATACTTCTTTGCTCCAACATTTCTTTTAGAACAACTCCTTGCTTTTGGGAAGCCGCTAAAAGTGGTTCACGAGGAAACCCCTTGACAGACCTTTCTTGGAAAAGCGATTTTGCCCTTTTAATCTCCCAATGCTCCGGCACTTCGGGCATCCAGTCCAGACCTGTTTTTTTGTAAGCACCTACATTTAAAGTCATTTCCATTCTAAAGGTCTTTTTAGTTTAAATCCTGTGTTGCTGATCACCTCTTCATCAAACTGCGCATCCATCAATTTTTTTCTGCCAATAATAAATGAGCCTTTGGCAACTATTGCCATTGAGCTGTTGTGTCTTTTGGGTGGGAACGCAATGAATACCCGCTTTTGAGGAAATAGTTTATGGACTGCTTTTATCGGAGGCGTCAAGTCGCTATCGCCCGATATCAACATGGCCATATCATATTTATCTGCGAAAGCATCTACTATTATGGCTGTAGCAATATTTACATCGGTCATTTTTTCCTTAGCAGTGCGCCATACATGGCCACATCGTTTACATTCTGCAGTACCATCCTGGTAATTACCATAAAATATTTCAATCTTCGTGCTTTCCAAAGCATCTATATAAGTAGATTGTCGTTTTTGCTTATCGGGGTTATTGCTTACCCGGCTGGTAAAATATTTCACGCCAACCAATTCCTGGTTTGGTTGTAATAAACTTTGTACTAATCTTTTCACATCAAGCCATCTGCAATGATGGAAGCCAGCTTCTCTCATTCCAAAATAGAGGTTAAATCCGTCAATGAATGCCAGCACCCTTTCTTTTTTAACGCTCATTATTTGGATATTTAGTTTGGTTAACGTTATCTTTACGCTCTAGAACAACATCAGGGATAGTATCCCTGACCTGACGCCTCTCAAAAAGAGGCGTTTCACTTTTATTGTAGCTGCTACTTGTCATGCTTCAATTATCTCTTTTAGTAAACCGTCTGTTTCCTGCTCTATCGCCAAAATATCTTTGGCAATTTCAGCCAAATTTCTTGGTGGCTGGTGTTTGTAGAAATATTTGGCAAAGTTAATTTCATAACCAATTTTGGTGTCTTTTTTATCCCAAAATGCGTCTGGAGCAAAAGGCAATACTTCCCGTTCAAAAAATTCTTGTATATCTTCTTTCAGCGGTATGTTTTCGGTGTCTTTTAAAGAGTGGTTAGTTATTAGTGATGAGTTATTAGTGGTTAGTTTTTTGTAATCGGATAGGGATTTATAAATGGGGAATGCGGTTTCGTCTTCTTTTGCAAAAAGCATGAGTACGTCTCTAATTTCCTTTTCGTTGAAATTTCTTTTCTTGGTTTTCAAGTGCGCTGAGAAATCAAGAATTGCTTTGTTGAAATCATTGTGTTTTTCATTGCCAAAGAAATCGGCGATTTCATTTTTAACATCGTCATAAATGGCTTTTAGTTTTTTGTTTTCAATAAGAATTTTACCCTCATTCACTAACAACTGACAACTAACCACAGATAACTTCAATGGTCGGTTCACCGTTATTTGTGCATAACCAAAATCTTCATTGTCAAATATTTTGCTGTATTCGCTTTCCTCGAAATTCAGAAACATTTTTTCTATTACTGAAATATGCTCAGTCAAAAATTCTACTCGTTTTTTACCCAATGATTTTCGCATTTTATTGTAAAACGTTTCGGAAGTAGCATTGATTAATTGCACTTTGCCTTTTCTGTTTTTTGCTTTACGATTGCTGAAAATAAAAATGTAAGTTGGAATGCCTGTGTTGTAAAACATATCATTCGGTAAGGCTACAATGGCTTCCAACAAATCGTTTTCAATAATATATTTACGAATTTCGCTTTCGCCCTGTCCTGCATCACCTGTAAACAATGCCGAGCCATTATGAACGGAAGCAATACGGCTACCGAGTTCGGTATTTTTCATTTTACTAATCATGTGCAACACAAACATCAACTGTCCATCATTCACACGGCTGGTTACAGCTTCAGGCTTATAACTTTTTTCAAGAATAAAGCGCCTGTCAATGATCGCTCCTTTAGGCCCAATGCCCAATGCTTTTTTATCGGGTGCCCAGGTTTTGCCATAAGGCGGATTGGTGAGCATGAAGTCAAACTTCAAATCTTTGTCAAAACCATAAGCACTCAATGTGCTGCCGTAAGCGATTTTGTCGGGGTCTTCGCCTTTTATCAGCATATCACTTTTGCAAGTAGCATAAATGAAAGGCGTGCTTTCCTGTCCATATAAATGAACAGTAGCATTGCTTTTTATCTGCCCATCAGGATTGAGCAGAAAGTTTTTAGCAATGGTGAGCATTCCACCGCTACCCACACAAGGGTCGTAAATCAAATAGGTGCCTTGTTTTATTTTATCTTTCACCGGAAGAAATACAAGGTGCGTCATTAATTCAATGATTTCCCTTGGTGTAAAGTGTTCTCCTGCTTCTTCGTTGTTTTCTTCATTAAATCGTCTTACCAAATCTTCATACACATAACCCATTGCCAATGGTGGCAACTTATCGGGGTGCAATTCCACTTTTGGTGAACAAAATTTTTCAATGAGTGAATAAAGAATGTCGGCTTCGTCCAACGTTTCAATTTCATTTCTGAATTTGAATTGTTTGATAATGTCCTGCACATTTTCAGAAAAGCCGTTCAGGTAATTTTCAAAATTGCTTCTCAGGTTTTTGGGGTCGTCAAGCAGTTTTTTTAAGGTAAACTTTGAAGTATTGTAAAAAGCCAAACCCGAACCGTGTTTGCTGTTGGTGAGTAAGCTGTCTAGGTTTTGAAGTTTGGATTTGTATTCGTTGAAAGTCTTTAAAACCTGTTCTTTCGTTGGTGCTAACAGCAAGTCCAATCGGCGAATAACTACCATTGGCAGGATAACATCTTTGTATTTTCCTTTTTGATAGGTATTTACCAAAACATCATCTGCAACTGTCCAAAGGAAATTAATAACGGGTTGTAAAGCGTATGTGTTTAAATGCATTTCGTTTTGATATTTTCTTTTTTTGCAGGAATCTAAATTACACTATTAAATTCAATTGTTGAATGTTGAAATATAATTAAGAAAAAATCAAAAATGCAACTCTTATTTTTGAATTGTTCAAGAGTGGCTTTTTTAAAATAAAATTTTTCTGAGTAGAATAAATTGCTTAGAAAAAAATAGATAATCTTATACTTATAGAAGAAATAAATCGGGACTTTAAGATATGATCAATCCTCCAAATTAATCGTAAACACAATCATCCTGCTTTGCAGTTTATCCAATACACTGGAGTATTTTAAATCCGGGTCGCGGCTATGGATATTGGAGAGGCCATAACTTATTTTCAGTTCCGGGGAAATGGTTACAAATGGTAAATAAAAGTTGAATCCCAAACCGGCTTCTATCCCAAAATCCCCTTTCTTTAATTTGACGAAATCTTCAGCATTTCGTGCAGAGGAATTGCTGGCGAGGTCAAGGTCATATTTAATGCCCCCGAGCATATATACCCTGAAATTATCAATGCGGTCAGAATTGAATTTTATTTGTAATGGAAAACTTACAATGGTGGACGGTAAATTTTGTTTTACCGTATCGGCTTCATTGGGCAAAGGGTTCTTTAATGTATAGGTAAAAAATTTCGCGCCGCCAACAATCAGTTGTGGATTTGCACGGAATTCAAATCTTTTATTAAGTTTAAATGTGGCCTGCAAGCCCAATGAAATACCGCCTTTCGCACCCGGTTCTACAGATAAAATGCTGTCATTTTCTAAAAAACGTGGGTCCTTGGATGGATGCAAGGTGGCATTATTATAAGATATGGATAAGCCGAAATAATACGGCATATTATCATGCCCCGGCCGGTTGATTTGTTTGAGTTGTGCGCTTGCAGTATAATTAAAAAAAATACATGCAACGAAAAAAAAAGTTATTTGTATCCGCAATAAATGGCGCATATTCCTAAGCTAAGCGTTTTATAATTCGTATCCCTGAAACCTGCATCCTGTAAGAGTTTTTCAAATTCAGCTCTTTCCGGGAAAGCTTGAACAGAATCATGCAGGTAACGATACGCTTTTTTATTTCCTGAAAATAATGACCCCATTCCGCGGGCAAACGTTTGCATGTATAAAGCATAAAAAGTTTTCACACCGGGTAAACTTGGTTTTGTAAATTCCAGGATCACTATTTTTCCGCCCGGTTTCAATACGCGCTTCATTTCTGAAAGGCCTTTTTCCAGGTGTTCAAAATTTCGTACGCCAAATGCAACGGTTATGCCATCAAACGAATTATCGGGAAAATTTATTGTTTCACTATCGCCTCTTTTGAGCTCAATACATTCATTTAAACCAAGGGATTTTATTTTCTTTTTCCCGGCCTCAAGCATCCCTGCAGAAATATCAATACCGATGATTTTTTCGGGTTTTAAAATTTTATAGGAAAGAATAGCCATATCACCCGTACCTGTAGCAACATCAAGTAAGGTTCCAGGATGTATCACCGACAATTCTTTGATGGCTTTTTTTCTCCAACCAATATCAATGCCCGCACTCAAAAAACGATTTAAAAAATCATAGCGTGAAGCAATGCTGTCAAACATACCGGCAACTTGGTCTTTTTTATCACGCGAATCCTTTTCATCGGGTACAATATGGTCGTGCGCGAATTTTTTCATAGGGCGCGAAGATATGCTTTAGAAATTTTTTGTACTGTGCAAAATGCAAGGAAAACTTTGTTCTCTTTATTGCTCGCAAAATGCTTAAAGATATTGTTATATAAAAATTCTATACTCCATTGCGCCTTTGCGAAAAACCATCTCACGCCAAGACGCCAAGCCGCAAAGAGAAAAACATCACACACGCGTTAATGCTTTTCCTGGCATAGTTCCACCAATACACCATGCGTATCTTTTGGATGTAAAAAACAAATGAGTTTATTGTCTGCGCCATCTTTTGGTTTTTCCTGCAACAGTTTAAAATCAGGCGCAACAGTTTGCATGCTTTTATTAATATCGTCCACTTCAAAAGCAATATGATGAATGCCTTCTCCTTTTTTATCAATAAACTTTGCAATTACCCCATCGGGTGTGGTGCTTTCAAGTAATTCAATTTTTGTTTCACCCATTTGAAAAAATGCAGTCCGCACATTTTCAGAACGCACCAATTCCGTTTTATAGCATTTAGTTTGAAGCAATTTTTCATACAAAGGAATTGCTTCAGTAAGATTTTTAACGGCAATGCCAATGTGTTCTATTTTTTTCATGCAGTTTTTTTTACAAATTTCGCCTTACTTTTTTATAAAAGATATACCTATCATTCGTTAGGATTTTGTAAATTAAAAGGAAAAGAGCACGGAATCTTTTAATTTTGCAGTATATTCTGCATAAAAGTAACAAATGATTGCATCACCTGTTTATCTTGATAATAACGCTACCACACAGGCAGACGCACGTGTAGTAGAAAGCATGCTGCCATTTTTTACAAAATATTTTGGCAATCCGGCAAGCCGCCATCATGTTTTTGGTTGGGAAGCTGCGGAAGTTGTGGATTATGCAAGGGAACAAATTGCCCATTGCATAGGCGCAGAACAAAAGGAAATTATTTTTACAAGTGGTGCTACGGAAAGTAATAACCTCGCCATAAAAGGAATTTTTGAAATGTATGCGGGCAAAGGAAATCATATTATTACTTGTACTGCCGAACATAAATCCGTATTGGATGCTTGTAAAAATTTGGAAAGAAAAGACGCTGCAATCACTTATTTACCGGTGAATGAAGAAGGATTAATAGATGTAAATGACTTGGAATCTGCCATTCTTCCTGAAACAATTTTGATTGCCGTTATGTATGCCAATAATGAAACCGGCGTGATACAACCCGTCGCAGAAATTGGTACGATTGCCAAAAAGCATGGTGTACCATTTTTTTGTGATGGCGCCCAGGCTGTTGGAAAAATT
>CAYXHX010000015.1:10571-16953 GCA_964464835.1 uncultured Chitinophagaceae bacterium
ATATGGGCCAAAAGGAGTTGGTGCATTGTATATCCGCAGGAAAAATCCACGCATTAAATTATCAGAACAATTGAATGGAGGCGGCCATGAACGAGGTATGCGCAGTGGCACATTGAATGTTCCTGGAATTGTAGGCTTTGAAAAAGCCCTGGAACTCTGTCGTTTGGAAATAAATGAAGACTCAGGCAGAATTTTAAATTTAAGGAATAAACTGGAAAATGGGCTTTTGAAAATACAAGGCACAAAAGTGAATGGGCACTTATTTCAACGTTTGCCAAATACCACGAATATTTATTTTGATGGAGTGAGAGGAGGAAACCTAATGTCTGCATTAGTTCAGGATATGGCTGTATCTGCAGGATCAGCCTGTACATCTGCATCACCTGAGCCAAGCCATGTATTAAAAGCAATGGGCTTGAGTGATGATGCAGTGCATTCCTCATTAAGATTCAGTCTTGGCAGGTTTACAACAGGAGACGAAATTGATTTTGTGTTGGAAAAAATATCGCAATATGTAGAAAATTTAAAAATAGTCCAGGAAAAAAATGTAGCGGGTATTCAAATTTAATTTTAAAAAAAAATCTTTCAATGATCAATACAGAAAATGCAATTATCATCAGCGATGGCGCAAAAAAAAGAGCAATGGAATTGATGGAAAAAGCCGGTTATTCAAAAGATGAAAATTATTTTTTGCGTGTGGGAGTTACAAGTGGCGGCTGTTCAGGCCTGAGTTATTTACTCGATTTTGATAACCAGGAAAAACCAGGCGACCAGGTTTTTGAAAATAATGGCATGAAGATCGTCACAGATATGAAAAGCCTTTTATATCTTTTGAATACAGAATTACTTTTCTCCGAAGGCCTCAATGGAAAAGGTTTTTATTTTAAAAATCCCAATGCTTCACGCAGTTGTGCATGTGGTGAAAGTTTTGCTGTGTAATTTTTCCTGGAGAACATTATTTTCCACCCGGGGACATCATTCCAACAATCTCATCAAAACTTTTTTTATTGAGTTCATTATTTAAGGCATGATCAATATCTATTTTTTCGGAATTGGTAAGATGCAGGCTGAGCGAAGCTGTTTGATCTTTTATGGAAGGTATATACTGGAAAAGTATTTTTGAAAATGAAGGCCCAAAAGCTTCAGAGAAATAATTCAATTCATCGGATTGATGATAATCCTGCAAACGGTACCAGTTGTCTTGCAAAACTGCTAATGGTTTGGTAATGAATCCAAAAATACTTCCCGGATCATAGGGGCCTTCCCAATCGCCCGTTTTTGTATCGCGAATTTGAATGAGTACAACACGGCTGGTATTTTGATGCAGCCAATCACTAAAAGTATTTAAAAAGCGCAGGGAAATTTCCTGGCCGAAATTATCGCGTAAGCCGCCATCCATCACGTCTACTGCGGGTTTTGTGGGTAACCATACATTAGGTAATACATACGGAAAAGTAGCATTCATGCGAATTGCAGAAAGCAATCGCAAATTCAGCGGGTTTTGATTTTTAAAAAATGACACATAATCAATGGCATCTATATCTGTTGAAATAAAACCACTGCTATCCGGTGAGGCCTGCATTAAAAAGCGGGCCGGATGCGTACCAATAATCATTGCCCGTGCATCGCCCGTAACAATTGTATTAAAAAATAAAATAGGTGCTTTACCAGAAAATTCTTCCTGACTGTAATCGCCCAATTTTTTATTTAATATGCCGCGTGTATTTAAATTCAATTTTTCTTCAAAAGAAAAACCACGGTCACGAATATATTCATATCCATTGATATTTACTTTGCGGACCGGGCCTATAAGGTCTCTCGAAACAAAGGATGAAAAAATAGGATTCAATAAATCTTTGGAAATAGTGCCTGCATATTTTTTGTCGTGTAAATTAATTGTAGAATCTGTTTGCTTTGCTATATACAAAGACCGGTAATATGTTGCGCCTATCATGCCTCCGGAAGCACCGGTGATTAAAATTGTTTGGTTCATCATTTTTCCATGGGTAAGGCTATCCAATTTTTGGAGGACTTCCATGGTAAATGTTGCACTGCGCATACCCCCGCCACTTACATTTAAAATGAAAATAACGGGTGAGTCTGTTGCCTGCCGCTCTTTCCAATTATTCAATATGTTGATATAATTATTTTTATCATGTTGCAGGTTTTCAGGCGAAACCATTCTGTCAATATTTTCCTTAGAATATGCAGGCGCTTCTTTTTTATTGGTATAATCCAAACCATAAGCCTTGCTGCGCGGATCCAGAATATTGCTTTTATACAATGAATTAATAAAAAAATATACAATGAAAAGCAATGGCAAACTCCAATTACCAAGGAATAAAGAAATGGCGCCTGCGAATGCAATTAATACTGAAAAAAATGCCGTAATGCTTGCTGCTGCCGGCACCTGGAAAATAGGATTATCGGAAAAATACCCGATGATAAAAAGAAAAATAAAGGCGGTAAGAATGGCCATTATAGCAGCAAAATGATGGCGTTTAAAAATTGAATCGAGGAATGACTGGCTGTAATGTTGCACATTGCGTGGCTTCCGCAAACCAAGCCTTGTGGTTAAAAACCAATCTACCCGAATTTCATGATTGGATACATTGTTTGTTTTTTTCCTACGGATAGCACGTTCATATATCTTATGTGCGTTATCAATTGACTGGCCCATCCGGCGCGAAATAGATTTATCCGCTCCAAAAAAATACAACAAGGAAATTAGAATGGCTGTAATAAAACCAACAATAAAACCAATACACAGAATCATAATTCCTTCTGTACTGATCAGCTCAAGAGCGGAATTATAATCAATGGCATAAAAGAAATAAAAGAAAAGGAATATTACGGGTAATACTGCATTATTAATACAAAATTTCAGGAAAGGTTGTTCTGTTGTTGCAAGGAATTGAATATGCTTTGTATGCAAAATAAACGTAGTGATATTCCAGCTCATAAAAAAAACACCTACGGAAAATCCCACGAGGCCGGAGCTGAAGGCATTTACACTTCCCAAATATTCTGGGGATAAAAAAAGTGTGTGTGCGCCATAAGTATGCAAAAAATTTCCACTGATCGTAGCAAACAATACATACCAAAAAATAAGTAATACCTGGTAGCGCCGGAAATGCAACAAAAATAATTGCACTGGGAGTGAATAATAAAAACCGGACAGGTATTTCTTCATAACAATTTCAGAAAAGATACTACAAAATCATGAATGATGCTTCCCGGCATTTATTACATAAACGATGGAAACCATACACAAAAATAAAAGCATCCCGGTTAATTGATGAAATTCTGCCAACCATTCATATATTCCAAATTGCCCGGGTACTATATTTTTTCCATTCAGCAATGTAAATATTCCCAGGCATACCTGCAATACTACAAGAAAGAATAGTGATTTTCGAAATGTTGAAAACCATTTGCCTGCTTTCATTTTCCCGGATTGCCACCACCAAATAAGAATCATCACAAAAATAATATATGCCAGGCTCCGATGAATAAATTGAATCGTTATTGGATCATGTAATGCTTTTTCAACAAATGTATTATTAAAAATACCGGGTGGAATAAAGCTTCCATTGATCAATGGCCATGTTGGGGCTGCCGTTGCAGCGTGAATGCCGGCCATAAAACTTCCATAAATAAGTTGTATTACTACGATAATCAGCAAGTACCAGGAAAAAGTTTTCAATTTTTTTTTAAAAATAAAATCATTTGCAGGAATGAGTAAGGAGAGTGCAAAGACTAAAGTATATGCTATCAATATCATAGCTGCAATAAAATGAATGGCGAGTTTGAAATGGCTTACATACAGGTCGTCATCATTTAAACCGCTTTTTACCATCAGCCAGCCAATGAGGCCTTGCATGCCGCCAAGTATGAACAACATCACCATTGGCCATACCATCCATTTTGCAAAATATTTTTTAATAAGAAAATATATAAATGGAATTAAAAACACCAATCCCATAAACCTTGCCCATACACGATGAAACCATTCCCAATAAAAAATAAATTTAAAATCAGCGAGTGTAAAATGATTGTTCAGGTATTTGAATTGAGCAATTTGCTGGTATTTATCAAATGCTTGCTGCCACTGCATTTCATTCAGTGGTGGAATAAACCCCATAATGGGATCCCATTCCGTGATGGAAAGCCCTGAACCGGTAAGCCTTGTAAGGCCTCCAAGCAAAACCTGGATTACCAGCATGCCTACTCCGATCAATAACCAATATGCGATGATTTTATTTTTCCGGGCAGAAGAAACCATTTCCTGTATTTTTTGTGCAAAGGTATTTGGATATTATTTTTAAATGTTTTTAAATGGTCTTTATTTTCGCGATGTGGTTAAAAATTCAATATGCTGAAAAAATATTATTCCCGCAAATTTATTGAAGCCGGCTGTGATGAAGCAGGCCGCGGTTGTTATGCCGGGCCTGTATTTGCAGCGGCCGTTATTTTACCACGCCATTTTTTTCATCCGCAATTAAATGACAGTAAACAGGTTTCGGAAACCGTGCGGTATGCATTGAGGCCGGTTATTGAAACACAGGCAATCAGTTATTCTGTTGCATATGTACTTCCGGCAGAAATTGATGAAATCAATATTTTACAGGCATCCATTAAAGCCATGCATCTTGCAATTGATGCTTTACAGGTATCCCCGGAATTGTTATTGATTGATGGGAACAGGTTTAATACGTATAAAAATGTACAGCATTATTGCATCGTGGAAGGTGATGGGAAATATACAAGCATTGCAGCTGCAAGTATTTTGGCAAAAACATATCGCGATGATTATATGAATCAACTGCATGATGAATACCCACAATATAACTGGAAAAGGAATAAAGGCTATGGAACCCGTGAACACCGCGACAGCATTGAATTACATGGCTTATGCAAATACCATCGAAAAAGTTTTAATATTTTGCCCCAAAATAATTCACTTGTACAATGATTGATCTTTGTATGGACTTATTATTTTGAAAAAAATTATTCTTCAAACCATTCCCCTGCGCCCATCCTGATCATTTCATACGGTTCTTTGGTACAATCAATAACGGTTGAAGGAATCATTCCGCCAATTCCGCCATTGACAATGATGTCCACATCATTTTTGAAAACTTCATAAAAAATTTCAGGGTCAGTAAATTCTTCCACGTCTTCACCCGGCAATGAAGTTGAAAGCAATGGATTTCCCAAAGCTTCAATAATGGCCTGTGTAATAGGATTTGCAGGTATCCGAAGGCCGATTGTATTTCTTTTATTTTTTAAAATTTTAGGCACTTCTTTACTGGCTTGTAAAATAAATGTGTATGGCCCGGGAAGATGGCTTTTTAAAATACGGTAGAGAGGTGTGGAAATACTTTTGGCATATTTGCTGAGATCACTCAGACTGTTGCAAACAAAGCTTAAGGAAGATTTGGAAGGCTGCATTTTTTTTATCCGGTAAATTTTTTCTACTGCTTTATGATGAAATATATCGCAGCCAAGGCCATAAATTGTATCTGTTGGATAAATGATGATGCCTCCGTCTCCAAGGCATTCTGTTATAATTTTTAAATCGCGTGGATTGGGATTGTTGGGATGTAGGGAAATCAGCATTTTTTAGATAAATTTGCAGCTTGAAAATTTGAAATTTGTTTTTTGGATAAATGTAATTTTATCTGTTCGATTTTCAATGAAATTTTTCATCGTTATCAATCGAAAAAAAGTTTTCGGTAAAATCAAAACATATGCATTTAAAACCTGTTGATGTAGTAGAAAATATTTCACCGGAAGATTTTAAACATAAATATTATAAACCACAGGTGCCTGTGGTAATAAAATCTTTGGCGCATGGCTGGCCAGCATTTACTAAATGGAACTGGGCATATTTAAAAGAAGTTGCCGGAGAAAAGCAGGTAGGTATCTATAACAATGTAAAAAGCGATGCCTATACGCCTGTGAATAAAGCGGATAATTATACAAGCTTCGGTGAGTATATAGATATGGTGAGCAAGGGGCCGGCAGCATGGCGGATTTTTTTATTCAATATTTTTAATCATGCCCCGCAATTGTCCAACGATTTTACATGGCCGGATCATTTGATGAAAGGCTTTGTAAAACGGGCGCCCATGCTATTTGTTGGTGGGCAGGGTTCTATTACTCACATGCATTTTGATATTGATCTCAGCCATATTTTGCATACACAGTTTATGGGGAAAAAACGGGTATTGCTTTTTCCTTACAATGAACAATATAAATTATACCGTAAACCTTTTGAAGTATTGAGTATAGCGGATTTCAGCCGCTACTACGATGCTCAGGAAAGTAAAATTGATTTACAGGAATTTCCTGCATTGAACCATGCAAAAGGATTTGA
>CAYXHX010000016.1:0-12220 GCA_964464835.1 uncultured Chitinophagaceae bacterium
AGAAGAATTGCCCGAAGAATTATTGTTGCGTGCAAAGAAAAATGGTTTTAGTGATGAACAAATCGCGCGCATCCTGCCCGGCAGTTGTACAGAAGATGAAGTGTATGCAAAAAGAAAATCACTCGGCATCAAGCGTTCTTATAAAATGGTGGATACCTGCAGTGCGGAGTTTGAAGCAAAGACACCGTATTTTTATAGTACGTTTGAATAATACTTCGGCAAAATTTTTATGCTGTTTTATCTTCCAAATTTTTTACATGCTACATAAAACAAAAGGCATTGTATTACGCTGTATTAAATTTGGCGACACCAGTATTATTGCAAATATCTTTACTGAATTATTCGGCATTCAATCGTACATTGTCAAAGGGATTCGTAAACAATCCAAAAAAAAACCCAACAATGCGGCTTTCTTTCAACCCGGTGCAATACTTGATCTCGAAGTATATCATAATGATTTGAAAAACCTGCAATACATCAAGGAATATTCCTGGGCTTTTTTATATGAACGTGTTTTTTTTGATGTGGTAAAAAATGCCGTAGTTACATTCAATTTGGAATTGCTGCAACATGTATTAAAGCAGCCCGGTTCCTTACCTGAATTATTTGAGTTTACAGAAACTTCTTTGCATTATGCTGATGAAGCGCCACCTTCCGGATCAGCGAATTTGCCATTATTTTTTATGTTGCAGCTTGGCCGTTTACTCGGTTTCCAATTATCAGGAAAATTTATTGAAAGTACACCTGTACTTGATTTACAAGCCGGTGAGTTTGTACAAGAAATTCCGAATCATTCATTTTTTCTGTTGCAGGAAGATGCGAATACCAGTAGTGAATTAAATGAAATAACTGAATTTTCATCACTGGAAAAATTAGTTTTAAACAGGGAAAAGCGGCGCACTTTATTAAGCGCTTATTTGCAATATATAAAGCTGCACTCAGAAGGATTGAATGAATTGAAAAGTTTTTTGATTATGCAGGAAGTGCTGTCTTAGATTGCTCAAACCAATCTTCGAATCTTTTCCGGCTCCTGCGTTTTTGAATCAAAAGTAATTTGTATCACACCCGGTTTTTTTCCTTGTTGAAAACTCCCTAATTCTTTATCAAAACCAAGCGCCTGTGCGCCATTGAGTGTTGCCCATTGCAACATTTCCTTCAATGGAATTTGAGGGAAATTTTTCCACAATGTTTTTATTTCATCCAATATGGATAATGATGTATTGCTTGCCAGGCTGTCCGTTCCAAGTACAAGCGGGAAATTATTTTTTCTAAATAGTTGCACAGGTGGCAATACATCTTCTATATACAAATTGGCATTCGGGCAAAGGCAACAATAAATTTGTTGTGGATTTTTTTTGATGCATTCTTTTAAGAAAAATATATCTTCTTCACTTGTAAAAGTATTATGCACCAAAATGATTGCGGATAGTTTTTCAAGATTTTGAAAATACGTTTGCAAACTGCTTTTGCCCGAAGCTTTGAAAAATGAAATATCTATTCCCAAGGTTTCGTATAATTTTTCAAAGCCATTTTTTTTACCCAGGTAAAACAAATCTTCATCTTTACTTTCCTGGTTGTGAATACTGGAAAAATTACCTGCTTCTGCATCATTTATTTTTTTAAATAAATTTTCCGAAACCGTATATGGCGCATGTGGCGCATAGTTGGTATGCGCTGCTAATTTTTTATTTTCACAAAAAACATTATGCACTTTTTTACCCGATAAAAAAACATCATTGGCGCGTTCGGGTAAAAAGCCGAGGAGTTCAATAAAATTGCGAAATTGAATAGGGCTTTTATTTTTTGTAAAAATGGTATCCGTGGTATTACTGATATCACCAACTGCTACAATGCCATTTTCCCACATTTCTTTTTCTCCTTTTTCTATCGCAGATAAAATGATATCAAGTCCGGCAAATCGTTTCTGCAGGATGGACTCAATAAAAGAAAGCAGCCCTGTTTTTTGCGCAATCACATTTTTTAAATGGCTCAGTTCAAGATGGCAGTGGCAGTTTATAAATCCAGGCGATAACATACCGGGGTAATATTGAATATCATCGCCGGAATTGTTTGCAGATACTATATCCTGCACTACGCCTGTTTCATTGATGATTAAAATTTCGCCATTTTCCAAAATGGAAGTGCCGGTAAAAATTTTATCACCAGTTATTTTACTCAAACCCATAATGTAAAGTTAAGCCGAATGGATGCCGCGAAAATCCATTAATTTTGCAGGCCGTAAAAATAAAACTCTTTTAATTTTCGGTTTGTAGAAATAGAAAAATATATATGTTAGACAAATTAGAAGCCTTGCAGGCAAAATTTGAACAGGTGACGGTAGCGCTGACGAACCCTGAAATCATCAACAATCAAAAAGAATTCGGCAGGCTTAGCAAGGAATACCGTGAACTGGAAAAAATTATCAAGCCCTATCATGAATACCGGGCTGTGCTGAAAGATTTTGAATTTGCCAAACAGAGCATCAGCAGCAATGATGAAGAATTGCGGGAATTGGGAAAAATGGAATTACCGGCTCTCGAAGAAAAAAAAGAGGCTTTAGAAAAAGTCATTACGCAATTATTAATTCCCAAAGACCCGGAAGATGATAAGAATGCAGTACTCGAAATTCGCGCAGGCACCGGAGGAGATGAAGCGAGTTTATTTGCAGGCGACTTGTTGGATATGTACTTGCGCTATTGCAATAAAAAAGGTTGGAAAACGGCCATCGTTTCTGAAAGTGAAGGAACCGTTGGCGGGTATAAAGAAGTAGTGGTGGAAGTTACCGGCGATGATGTGTATGGCACATTGAAATTCGAAAGTGGTGTACATCGTGTGCAGCGAGTTCCAAATACGGAAACACAGGGTAGGGTACATACTTCTGCTGCAACCGTTGCCGTAATGCCGGAAGCGGAAGAAGTGGATTTTGAATTAAATCCCGCAGATGTGAAAATGGAAACTTCAAGAAGTGGTGGCGCAGGGGGCCAAAATGTAAATAAGGTAGAAACCAAAGTGATGCTCACGCATATTCCAACAGGAACTGTGGTGATTTGTCAAACCGAAAGAAGCCAATTGGGAAACAGGGAAAAAGCCATGACGATGATGCGCACCCGTTTGTATGAAGAACAAGTGAGAAAATATGAAGATGAAATTTCACGCCGGAGAAAAACATTGGTCAGTACAGGCGACCGCAGCGCCAAGATAAGAACCTACAACTGGCCACAGGGGCGGGTTACAGACCATCGCATCGGGCTTACATCCTATAATCTTGATGCTGTAATCAATGGCGAAATAGATGAATTCATTGAAGCTTTACAGGTGGCAGAAAATGCCGAGAAAATGACCAACCCTGCATAATAGTCAATTTTTATGCGCATTGCAATTATACAAAACCCGGAAGAAACAAGCAGCGAATATGCAGGTTATATTTCAGGGCTTTTGGCAGATTATGCAACCTGGCTTGGCTATGAAATATGTATGATTGATTCAATAAAAGAACTACATCATAAGTCAGCGAATTGTATTTTTATTTTGGAAGTTAAAAGCTCTTGGCTGCCTCATTTTTTTGTTGAAAATAAAATTGCCCTGCAGTTTAAAAAATCAGCAATTGATGTAACTATTAATTTAACAGGTAAATATTATGATAAAATTTCTCCACAAGTAATGACATTGGATGAAGAAAATTTCAATAGGAATAAAAAAAATTTTCTTTTAGCCAAAAAGAAAATAAATGATGAAAGCGCATTTGCAATCATTACCTATGCCCATTCTGAAAAGGAAAAACTTGATGCCATTCTACCCGGGTTGAATAAAGATGTTCAGGTAATGCCATTCACCGCACCCGGGGAGTTCAAAGCATTTGAATGGCCTGAAAAAGTGTTGATCAAATCTCAATATGCCGCGAATAAAGAATATTTTTTCTGTCTCGGCGATGAAAGTGAAACACTATTATTGGAGGTATTAAAAGGCTTTTCCAAATTTAAAAAATGGCAGCAAAGCAGCATGCAGCTCATCATAGTAATGGATGAAACGGATTGGTTGGAAAGTTTTTTTGAAAAGCTCAATACGTACCGCTATAAAGATGATGTGCAAATTATCCGGGAAATCAATCCTTCTCAATTAGCCTGCATTTTCGCTTCGGCATATGCTTATTTGCATATAACCAATAACAAGGAGAAGATTGAACCGTTCGTGGCAGCTATGCAATGCGGCATACCGGTGATTTGTCTTGATACGCCTGTATTGCATGAATATGGTGGTGATGCTGCTTTATATATGAGCGTTATTGACATGGTGGAGATTTCAAAAAATATGATTGGTATTTATAAAAATGAAATTCATAAAAGCCAAATGGGAAAATCAGCCAAAGAAGCGGCACAAAAATTCAAGATGGATGATGTGTCAAAAAAATTGTGGCTGATGGTAGAATCATTGGCAACAAAGGCATAAACAGCAAAAATTTTTACACTACTTTTGGCGCTTAAAAATTTTCAATTTATGCATCAATCAAACATACATATAGATATAGAACTTGATAAAGATAAAATCCCGGAAAAAATTTCATGGAAAGCTTCCGATAGCACCGCAGACGAAAAGCAGGACGCAAAAGCAATGATGCTTGCTTTTTGGGATGGCATGGACAAAAGTGCGTTGCGGATTGATTTATGGACAAAGGAAATGATGGTGGATGAAATGGCAGATTTTTTTTACCAGGCCATTTTTTCCATGGCAGAAACCTATCAACGTGCCACCGGCCATGAAGACCAGGTTGAAGCTATGAAAAATTTTGCCAGGGAATTTTATAAATCTTTCAAAGAAAAAGAAGCTAAAAAAAATAAGTAGTGTATTTTTTTTTAGTATATTCCTGTTCCAAAAAATTATAAATATGAGCTTAGAAGAAAAAGTCATGGCCGCTATGAAAACCGCCATGAAATCAAAAGATGAAGCCGCATTGCGTGGTTTGCGCGGTATCAAAGCTGAAATTATCAAGGCAAAAACAGAACCCGGTGCTCATGGGGAAATATCAGCAGACGGGGAAATGAAGCTGTTGCAAAAAATGTTAAAACAACGAAAAGATGCTTTGGAAATTTATGTTGCACAAAAAAGGGAAGACCTGGCAAATAAGGAAAAAGAAGAAATACAAATCATTGAACAATATTTACCTGCACAATTATCAGAAGCCGAAATAGTTGAAACGATTCAGAAAATAATTGTTCAGGCAGGCGCATCCGGTCTTGGTGATCTTGGTAAAGTGATGGGAATGGCTACCAAAGAATTGGCAGGGAAGGCAGACGGGAAAACGATTTCATCGCTTGCCAAAAATTTACTCGCTCCCTGATAAACGAAAAATTCGCGAATGATCATTGACCTGATTTTACTGGTTCTGCTTGTATTGGCAGTTTTCAAAGGATACAGTAAAGGGTTTATTGTAGCGATATGTTCATTCCTGGCCATTCTTGCCGGGCTTGCAGCAGCAACCAAATTGTCTGTAATTGTTGCAAATTATATTGGAGAAAACACATTTATCAGTAAACAATGGTTGCCTTTTTTATCTTTTATTGTAGTGATGGTAATAGTGTTTTTTGTAGTAAAGTGGATTGCTTATTTATTGCGCGGATCCGCAAAAGTACTTTTGCTTGGATGGCTTGATAAGCTGGGTGGTATGGTGTTTTTTGCCATTATTTATTTGGCTGTTTACAGTGTACTTTTATTTTATGCTACGCAAATGAACCTTTTGAAACCCGGCACAATTGCGCAATCCAAAACCTATTTTTACATCGAGCCTTTCGGCCCAAAAATGATTAACGCCATCGGCTATGTGATTCCTTTTTTTAAAAACATATTTGAAGAGCTGCAGGATTTTTTTAGTGCGCTTGCCCTTTTATAGTTTGATGAAATATATTTTTAAATCAATCCTGCATTACTTTTATTATCTTTAAACGTTTGTACTAAGCAAGTAAAATTTTTTAGGTTTTTTAAAAATGAAGTGATAAACATATAATTTTACACCATGAACTAAGATAATCTGATATGGAATACGAGATCAAACAAAGAGATAAATACAGCTACCTGGAAGAAGGCACAGGAGAACCTTTAATGTTGCTGCATGGCTTATTCGGGGCTTTGAGCAATTTTGAACATCTCGTAGAACATTTCCGAAAATCACATAAAGTAGTAGTGCCTTTGCTGCCATTATTTGATTTGGATATTTTTCATACAACTGTCGGCGGACTGGAAAAATTCGTTTATAAGTTCATAGAAACCATGGGATACGAAAATATCAACCTGCTCGGGAATTCACTTGGAGGGCACGTTGCGCTTGTACATGTATTGAAGCATCCGGAAAAAATAAAATCACTCATTCTCACAGGTAGCAGTGGTTTATTCGAAAGTGGCATGGGTGATACGTATCCCAAAAGAGGGAATTATGAATATATTAAAAAGAAAACAGAAGTTACTTTTTATGACCCGGCAATTGCTACAAAAGAATTGGTGGATGAAGTGTATGAAATTACGAACAACCGGATGAAGGTGATCAAAATAATTGCACTTGCCAAAAGTGCTATCCGTAATAATTTGGGGGAAGAATTGAGCCAAATAAAAATACCTACATTACTTATTTGGGGGAATAATGATACGGTTACACCACCTTTTGTGGCAAAAGAATTTAATAAACTTATAAAGAACAGTGAATTGTATTTTATAGATAAATGTGGCCATGCACCTATGATGGAAGTGCCGGGAGAGTTTAATATTATTCTTGATAAATTCCTAACACGGCTAAAAAATCCCGCCGCAGAAACAGCCTGATTTTATTGCTAAATTTGAAAAACATGATTATCGCGGATCTTTATATAAATGGTTTCCCCTCTATTCACCCCGAGGATAAAGTGATATTCGCATTGCAATTAATGGAAGAATATGATATCCGGGATTTGCCTGTATCTGAAAATGATATCTGCTTAGGAATTGTTTCTAAAAATGACTTGTTGGATATGGATGGACAATCTCCCATGAAAATGCTTCAAAATGAATATAGAAAAGTAACCATTTCGCCTGATGCACATTTCACATCTGCATTAAAATTGTTTCATGAATTTGATTTATCTGTTATTCCTGTAGTAGATAAAACATCCGTTTTATTGGGCGCTGTAAAAATGGAAAACCTGTTGAAAGGCCTGTATGAATTTTTGGGTGTGGAATCACCCGGTGCAATCCTCGTAATTCAAATAGAAAAAAATCAATTTTCATTAGGAGAATTGTGCAGGCTTGTGGAAACGAATAATGCTTATATCACCCAAATGAATACCTATATCGAAAAGGAAACCAACCGGCTTATTGTTACGCTCAAACTCAACCGCAAAGACATTTCCGATATTGTAGCTACCCTTCAGCGATATGATTATAATATCCTGTATTATTTTGGGGAAGAGCATTATGAGAATGAATTGAAAGAAAATTTTGACAGCCTGATGACGTATTTGAATATTTAGAAAAGTATTTATTATCGGGATTGAATTTTAATTCGTTAAATAAAGTGCATCCATTCAGCGTTCCCATCTAAATAAGTATTTTTGCCCACTTTTTTTATTATGGATATTTGTAAGTTAATTTAATGAAGAAATTGTTTCGTGCATTTTGCCTGGTGATTTTTTTGGTAAAAAGTATCCCCGCTTTTTGCCAGGCAGATTCTGTAATAGCCCCCATTATTTTGCAAGATACAATTCCACAAATCCCGGATTCCGCACTTGTAATGATTGCTGATATAGCCATCCACGGCAATAAAAGAACCAAACCATACATTATTGAAAGAGATGTCCCTTTTAAACAGGGGGAATATTTGCTCATGGGAGATTTGAAGAAAAAGATGGTCACTGCACAGCAGCAACTAATGAACACCACATTATTCAACAGTGCTGATATTTATGTTCATTCACAATTGGGGGAATTGGTTTTTATAGGCATTGATCTCAAAGAGCGTTGGTATTTATTTCCGCTTCCTTATTTCAAATTGGCAGACCGCAATTTCAATCAATGGTGGGTGGAACATCATGCAAGCCTTGACCGAGTGAATTATGGTATAAAATTTACACAATATAATTTCTCAGGCAGGAATGATAAATTGAATATTTACCTGATCACCGGGTATAGCAGGGAAGTATATTTTAAATATGAACAACCTTTTGCAAATAAAAATCTCACGGCCGGTTTTAGTTTGGCTTTTGACTTTTCACGCCAGAGAGAATTGAATTACGGTACTCTTGTAAATAAACAACTTTTTTATAAACAAAGCAGTTTCGTTTTACAAAATATAAAAGCTGAAGTTGCATACTTGTACAGGCCGGCCATTAAAACGCGGCATACCGTAAGATTATCCTTTAACCAAAGCTCTGTAAGTGATACTATCTTAAAACTGAACCCAAATTACTTTCCTGAAAATGCCACGAAAGTTACCTACCCGGAACTTTCCTATACACTTCAATATTTTCATACGGATTATTATCCGTATCCAACCAAAGGATACAATGTAGATTTTACACTGATGCATCGTGGTATTAATCATGGAATAGATCTTACTCAATTTACTTTTCACTCCATGCTGGTAAAACCATTGACACCTACAATGCAGGTACAATGGCAGGCAGCCGGGCTTATCAAATTGCCTTTTGAGCAGCCTTATATGAACCAGCAAGTGTTCGGCTATGGCGATATTTTTCTGCGTGGATTAGAATACTATGTAATTGATGGTTCACTCGGAATGATGGGCCGTACTACTTTACGCCAACAAGTATTTGCAGCTACAATACGAACCTCGCCAAAGTTTAAAAGGCAGATTTCCATTCCATTTAAAATAATGGTAAAAGGCTTTAATGATTTGGGTTATACATACAATAAAAACCCGGGAAGCAGTGTATTAAACAATAAACTTTTATACACATGGGGTGCAGGTATTGATTTTGTAACTACAACATACGACCTGGTTTTTAAAATAGATTATAGTTTTAATCAATTGGGCGAAAGTGGCGTGTTCCTGCATGTTCGAACTGATTTCTAATGAATAATTTTAAAAACCTATTGTTTAAATCGGTTTATTAACTTTGAAAAATGAAGGTAGCTATTTACAGTCGTGCCACAGATGAAGAAATGGCCATACAATTGCCTGGTTTAATTGACGCTTTAAATAAACAAAAAATTGATATTGTTCTTTTACAGCGTTTGCCGATGAATAGCCACTTGATGATGCACAATATTCCTTACCTGGAAAACACAGAAGAATTGGATGCATCTGTTGATTTTCTAATCAGCCTCGGTGGTGATGGCACGATGCTCGATGCCGTAACTTTGGTGAAAGATAAAAACATCCCAATCCTTGGAATTAATTTTGGCAGGCTGGGTTTTTTAGCCGGAATTGGCAAAAATGAATTGGCATCAGCTGTAGATGCTTTGGTAAATGGAACTTACTTAATAGATAAGCGAAGCCTTATTCATGTAGAAGCCGATTCGCCATTATTTGGAAATATGCCTTTTGCGCTCAATGAGTTTGCATTGCATAAAAGAGATCTTTCGCCAATGATAAAAATACATACTTACCTGAACGGCGAATTTCTCAATACATACTGGAGTGATGGCGTGATCGTATCCACACCTACAGGTTCTACAGGTTATAATATGAGTTGTAATGGCCCTATCATTTTCCCGGATTCAGGAAGTTTTGTGATCACACCAATTGCCCCGCATAATTTAAATATCCGCCCGATAGTAGTACCGGATAATCACATCATTTCTTTTGAAATTGAGGGAAGGATTGACCAATTTATCTGCTCACTTGATGCACGCCGTGAAATTGTAGAAAAAAATATTCAGATTGCGGTGAAAAAAGAAGACTTTACCATCAGTTTGGTAAGGCTTAGTGAAAACAGTTTCCTGGGTACTTTACGCACCAAATTATCCTGGGGCCTTGATAAGAGAAATTGAGAAAACTCACGTACTTTGATTTTATTTTTGGGCAAAAAAATTGTCTAATCATAATATTTGCATAACATTTCATTATTATTTTCGTTATAAGTTACATCTTTTAAAACAGTAATATGCCCAGGAAATTATTGATGATCCTATTGATTACCGCCATTTCATTATCTACAAAAGCCCAACTTTATAATAGTTACAAGCGTTTGGGCGAAGTTGGCCTGGGCTTTGGTGTAGGGCATTATTTCGGGGATTTAAATCCAAGCGCAGGTTTAAACAGGCCGAAAATTTCAGCCGGTATTTTTTTTATAAAAAACTTCAATGATTATATTGGCCTGAAGGCAAATGTAAATTACGCATTGCTTGGTTACTCGGATGAATACAGTAAAAACTATGCACAACGTATCCGTAATTTAAGTTTTAATAGCAATGTTTGGGAATTTTCCCTCAGTGGCTATTTTAATTTTTTCAAATTTCTGCCCGGTATTGAGGGCTATAGTTATACACCTTATGTGTCTTTGGGTGTGGGTGTTTTTTCCTACGATCCTTATGCATTTCTTGGTGGGCAAAAATATTTTCTGCGTCCACTAGGTACAGAAGGACAAGGCAGTGAAGCATTTCCTGATCGAAAGCCATATAGCTCTACCGCATTATGTGTGCCACTTACGGTAGGATTTAAAATTGCCGTTCGGGAAAGTATTAATGTATATGTTGAAGCCGGTTACCGTTTTACCAATACCGATTATTTAGATGATGTAAGTACTACCTATGCAGGTGCTGAAAACTTTGCTCCTTTGCCAAATGGCCAGCCTTCTCCTGCATATTTATTGCAAGACCGGAGTTATGTAACCATTACACCGCCTATTGGAATCAAAGGAAGGCAGCGTGGCAACAGTCAGCAAAAAGATGCATATGCATTATTGCAAATTGGGGTTTCTTTTAACCTCACCGCCTACAAGTGCCCGACTGCAAATACGAAATAAGGCTTGACTGTAGTAAATATTTACCAAAACTGATTATCAACAATTTTGTTTATTTCATTTTAAATTGAAAGTTGAAATTGATTTTCATTTTAATACGATGAAATCATAAAGCTGACTCAAAAAAACTACAGCTTCTTGCCACGGCATAATTCTTGGTTACAAGGGATCAAAAATAATCAAGAAGAATCCTGCATCTTTGTGCCAATCTTTAAGGTTGTATTTTCATTTCAAATTATTCATTATTTATGCAAACAGGCGAAGAAATAAATATTCTCAATAAAAAAATAGAACAAGCCGCAGAATTTACAGATACCCTTAAACAAGAACTTTCTAAAGTGCTTGTAGGACAGCATTATATGGTTTCAAGATTATTAATTGGCTTGCTCAGTAATGGCCATGTTTTACTCGAAGGCGTTCCCGGCCTGGCTAAAACGCTCACGATCAAATCCATGGCACAGGCCATTTCGGCAAAATTCAGCCGCATTCAGTTTACCCCTGATCTTTTGCCGGCAGATGTTATCGGCACTATGATTTATAATCAAAGCCGCAATGAATTCTTTGTGAGAAAAGGCCCTGTTTTCGCCAATTTTATTTTGGCTGATGAGATTAATCGCGCACCCGCAAAAGTACAAAGCGCCTTATTGGAATGTATGCAGGAAAAGCAGGTTACAATCGGAGAAAATACCTATCCACTCGAAGAACCATTTCTTGTTTTGGCTACCCAAAATCCGTTGGAGCAAGAAGGCACTTATCCATTACCGGAAGCACAGGTGGACAGGTTTATGCTTAAAATAATTGTGAAATACCCGCAAAAGGAAGAAGAAAAAAAGATCATTCAACAATTTGTAAATGGCCGGGAAAATCTTATCATCCAACCGGTTATAAGCACACAACAAATTTTGGAAAGCCGCAACCTGGTGAAACAAATTTATATGGATGAAAAAATTGAAGACTATATAGTGGATATTGTTTTTGCTACAAGGCAACCGGGTAAATATGGTTTGCGTTCATTGGAAAACCTCATTCAATATGGCGGTTCGCCACGGGCAAGTGTATTCCTGGCAATGGCCGCAAAAGCAAATGCATTTTTGAAAAAAAGAGGTTTCGTTATTCCCGATGATATTAAAGAAACAGCAGCCGATGTTTTGCGGCACCGAATAGGGATGACCTATGAAGCAGAAGCTGAAAACATTTCTACAGAAAGAGTAATTGAAGATATTTTGAAAACCGTACAAGTTCCCTGATGACTGTTGCCGAAATATTGAAAAAAGTAA
>CAYXHX010000016.1:12230-16715 GCA_964464835.1 uncultured Chitinophagaceae bacterium
TTAGTGGTGAATACCATACTGCTTTCAAAGGAAAAGGTATGGCATTTAAAGAAGTGCGGGAATACCAGGCCGGAGATGATATCCGCTTCATTGAATGGAATGTTTCTGCAAGAATGGGCAATACCTATAGTAAAGTGTTTGAAGAGGAAAGAGAATTGAGTGTGTATCTATTGATTGATATCAGTGCAAGCAGTTTTTTTGGAACTAGCTTGCAAACAAAACAAGAACTTGCCACTGAAATTGCTGCCATCATTGCATTTTCAGCCATGAGTAATAATGACAAAGTAGGACTGATTTTCTTTAGTGATAAAGTTGAAAAATATATTCCCGCAAAATCAGGGAAAGACCATGTGCTTTTTTTAATACGCACCATGTTGAGCTTCGAACCAAAATCAGTGCATACCGATATTACTACGGCATTGAATTATTTAAACAATACCACGCGGCATAAAAGCATAGTTTTTATTCTCAGTGATTTTGCAGATGCAGGCTATCATCAATCCTTGCGTGCTGCCGCTAAAAGGCACGATGTGATTGGCTTACAGCTTTTTGATAAAAGAGATGAACAATTGCCACGTATTGGTTTGATTGAAGTGCTTGATCCCGAAAGCGGGATGAAAATATGGTTGAATACAAATGATGCATATACCCGAATGCGTTACAATCAACAGTTCCTGCAAATCCGAAATGATGCGATTGCTACTTTCAGGCATGCACACGCCGACCTGATGCAAATTGGCATTGGGGATGACTATGTGAAAATTTTAAAACAATTTTTCATTAATCGTGCCTGATAAAATGTACATATTGTTCAATAAAAATATAAGGTATTCTTTTTTATGCGTTGCCTTTTTCGCATCGGCATATTTAATGAATATACAGCCTCTTGCAGCCCAAAAAATTGCTGTATCACTTAGCAGGAATACAATTTTAATCGGCGAACAGGTTTCCTTACAACTACAACTTGAAATGCAGGATCCACCGGCATTCCAGCTACTTTCCTGGACAGTGTTTTCAGATTCATCCAATCATGTTACCGTAGTGAAACAAGAAGATATGGATAGCAGTTCCACGAATGGCCACATGCTATACACACAACATATTATTCTTACTTCATTCGATAGCGGCAACTGGAAATTAGCGCCACTAAAAGTAGAATTGAAAAATAGTACAAGCAGGAAAACCATTGTACTCGTTGCAGATAGTATTCTTTTGCAAGTCTTACCCGTAGATATTTCCGGCATGAAGAATTATCATGATATTAAAGATATCATGGAAGTAAAAGTAAATCCGCCATATATAAAATATGCGCTCATTGCTTTGTTTGGGTTTGCTACTGTGGTCATTTTATTTTTGTTGTGGAAAAAATTAAAAAAGAAAAAAGTACCTTCCATATCACCTACAATAAAGAAACATCCTTTTGAACAGGCAATGGAGCAATTTGAAAAATTAAAAAAAGAAAACCCTCAAACTTATCCTGAAATAAAAACTTTTTATACACAACTAACAAGCATTTGTAAAAAATATATCACTTCTGTTTTACCGGTTCATGCTGTACATCTAACGACGGATGAAATGATTGTACGCTTGACCGCTCATCTTGCAGATGAAAAACTCCGCATACAGTTTTTTCAACTATTGCGTTTTGCAGATGCCATTAAATTTGCAAAGTATTTTCCACCAAACCCTGAAAAGGATCATTCACTTTCTACTGCTATTCAGTTAATCACATATATTGATGCCCACACTCAAAAGCCCATACAATGATCACAAAATGGATCAGCCATATTGAATTTGCCTGGCCGTGGGTATTGACATTGCTCCTGCTTTTGCCGGTCATGATTTGGGAATACCTGCGCAAAAAAAATCAACGGGATGCTGCCATGATGGTGACCACCACGCATTTCCTGCAAGGCATCAAAAGTATTAAAACATCCATGCTTCATTTCCCTTTTTTCTTAAGATGTATGGCAATTTTTTTACTAATAATTGCATTGGCAGGGCCACGCGAAAAATTTACCGAAGAAAAAACAACTGGAGAAGGTATAGATATGGTGATCTGTTTTGATATCAGTGGAAGCATGACTGCTACTGACTTTCAGCCGAGCCGCCTCGAAGCTGCCAAGGAAGTAGCAGCAGATTTTGTTACTCAGCGGCCGGGTGACCGCATAGGAGTAGTAATTTTCAGCAGTGTCAGTTTTACACTTTGCCCGATTACTACAGATCATCAAGCAGTGCTTGATCAAATCAGGCATATTCAAAGCGGCTATTTGCAGGAAGAAGGCACCGCTATTGGTTCCGGCCTGGCTACAAGTATTGACAGGTTGCGTAGCAGTGAATCAAAAACGAAAGTGATTATCCTGCTTACGGATGGTGTGGATATTGGCGGCATGATCCCGCCGGATGTTGCCGTGCAAATGGCCAACCTGTATCATGTAAAAATTTATACAATCGGCATTGGAAGTGATAAAGAAATCAATGAAGTGGTGCAATCACCATTGGGGAATATTACTGAAAAAAGAAAACTGGAATTCAATGAAGGTTTGTTACAGGATATTGCAAAACAAACGGGCGGCTTATATTTTCATGCTTCTGATAAGCAGGCGCTCAAAAGCGTGTATGCAAACATCAATGAACTGGAAAAATCTAAAGTGGAAATTACTACATTCAATCATTACACCAATAGGTATTTACCATTAGTAATTCTTGCAGTGTTTTTTCTCATTTTAGAAATCGTTTTGCGATTTACTGTATTCAGGAAATTCCCTTAAAACAATGTTCAATCCTGTAAAAATGGATTGTGTTTTTTTTCATACCCAATGGTTGTTTGTGGCCCATGGCCGGGATACACAATTGTTTCATCCGGCAGTGTAAACAATTTCTCCCTGATATGTTTCAATAAAGTTTCATGATCGCCGCCAGGCAAATCAGTTCTGCCAATACTATCGCGGAATAATACATCGCCACCTATTACAAAACCTTGTTTTTCGCAATACAGGCAAATGCTTCCAGGGGAATGGCCGGGCGTGAGCAAAACTTTTAATTGATCGTCACCCAATTCGATGATGTCATTTTCCTGAATAAAAATGAGTTCGCCGGTAAAAGCTGTTAAATGTACTCCATACATGGATGCAGCTTCCGGGCTTCGCTTTAAAACAATTTCTTCCTGCGGATGAAGATGCAATGGCAATCCCCATTTTTTTGATGCATCATTATTCCCGAAAATATGGTCTAAATGACAATGGGTATTGATGAGAAGTGTCATTCGCAGTTTTTTTTCCTCAATAAATTTTTGAAGTTTTTTGGTTTCTTCGGGAAAAAAACAACCGGGGTCAATCAGTAATGACAAGCCTGTTTCGTTATAAAGAACGTATGTATTTTCCTGGAATGGGTTAAAAGCAAATACTTTTATATTGATCATGGCGTTTTTTTTACATTCGGGTTACAACTATTTATACTAATTTTAAAATTCTAAAAATCGGATATGCAAGATAAACACCTTTGGCGGCGATTGAGTATTTTAAGTTTAATCTTTTTAATGCCCTTTTTGACTGAGGCCCAGGTAAACACGGTGACATTTGGCAAAAACCGTTTGCAATACAAAAAATTTAACTGGCAATTTTATCAAAGCCATAATTTCAATGCATATTTTAATGGGGATGGACAAGACCTTGGAAAATATGTAATAGAAATTGCAGAACAGGAACTGCCCAATATTGAAACAGCCGTTGAATATTCATTGCGTAACCGCGCCAATATTGTAGTGTATAATAATTATGATGATTTCAAAAGCAGCAATATTGGCCTTGGAATTGATTGGCAAAATTCAGGCGGCCTTACCAAGCTGGTGAATAATAAAGTGGTTATTTATTATGATGGCAATAAAAATAATTTGAAAGAGCAAATCCGGCAGGGCATAGCAAAGATCCTCGTGGATAATCTTTTATTTGGAGATGATTTAGGTGAAATTGCCAGCAACCAGGCATTGCTCGATTTGCCCCAGTGGCTTACCGATGGGTATGTAGAATATATTGGCACACCCTGGAGTACAAGATTTGATGATGATTTAAAAAGCGCCATTCTTGGTGGTGATTATAATACTTTCTACCAGTTTGCTTTTGATAAACCTGTACTTGCAGGCCACTCATTCTGGTATTATATATCTGAAAAGTATGGGCCGCAAAATGTTACCTATTTTTTATACCTAACCCGTTTATATAAAAACCTGAATACGGCTTCCGAAAAAATCGCCAAGAAAAAATTTAAGTACATGCTCCAGGATTTTATGGATTATGAAACGGACAGGTATGCAAAAGACATTAAACAAAGGAGAAATGCACCGAAAGGGAAATTGAGTGTTATTGAAGAAATTAAAAAAGGAGATGACTTTTATCATTTTGCTGCAAACCCAAACCCGAAAAATAATTCTTATGCCGTTGTACAATACACGAAAGGAAAGTACAGTGTAAAATACGTGGACAATTT
>CAYXHX010000017.1:0-12100 GCA_964464835.1 uncultured Chitinophagaceae bacterium
GATGATGAAAGCACTGTAATGGAGGCTTTATCCATTGGAGCAGATGATTTTATAATAAAACCCGCAGAACAAAAGGAATTGTTGATGAAAATAAAAAGATTAGGCGACATGAAATCATGAAATGAATAGTGGAATTTTAATTCCCATATTCTGAAATAAATTTGATCCTCATGATTTTCAGTTCATCCCATTCATAACCGCTATCCTGCAATTCTTCCTGTGCTGTTTCCAGGGAAGATGTTTCACAACTTTTAAAATAATCCATAATTTCTTCCTGGTCGTCTTCATCCAAAATATCATCAATAGCATAATTGAGGTTCAGCTTTGTTCCACTTGATACAATGGATTCCATCTCTTCCAGTAATGAATCCAATTTAAGGTCTTTATTCCTGGCGATGGTTTCGAGCGGGATTTTTTTATCTACATTTTGAATAATATAAATTTTATTGCTGCTTTTATTGGCCACAGACTTCATCACAAAATCATCGGGCCTCTCAATATCATTTTCTTCTACGTATTGTGCAATCAAAGTAATAAACGGTTTTCCATACCGTGCGGCTTTCCCTTTACTTACGCCCTGGCATTTTTCCAATTCAAGTAATGTTGTGGGATACATGGTAGCCATATCATTCAGGGATGATTCAAGGAATAAAACAAAAGGCGGCAATCCGATTTTTTTTGCTTCCTTTTGGCGTAGGCTTTTCAGCATTTCAACAAGTTTCTCATCGAAGGCCGCGCCACCACTCCCGCCACCATCACCGGTTTCCACATCTTCATCATCTTCATTGGCTTCTTCAAATAAATTGCTCAAAGCGATTTTAAAAGAAACCGGTTTCTTTAAAAATTTCACACTGTCTTCCGTAAATTTCAATAAGCCATATTCTTCAATATCTTTTCTCAATAAATTTTCAAGCAACATTTGTCTTACAAGGCTATTCCAGAAATGAACATCTTTTTCTTTACCGATTCCAAAAGCATCCAGCTTTTCATGGCGGTACATTTTTATTTGTGGCGTTGGTTTTCCTAAAATCACATTTACCACATAGTCTGTATGAAACCTTCCATCTAAAGCATTCACCACTTTCAGCACTTTTACGGCTTCATCTTTCGCTTCTATTTTTTCCTTGGGATGAAGGCAGTTATCGCAATTGCCACAGTTATTTTCGTCTGTATGTTCACCAAAATAATGTAGCAATACTTTTCTGCGGCAGGTAGAAATTTCTGCAAAAGCAACTGTTTCATTAATTAATTGTGCGCCTATTTCCCGTTCACTCAATGGCTTATCCCGCATGAGGTGTTCCAGTTTTGCAACGTCTTTATGTGAATAGAAAAGCAAACATTTCCCTTCCAATCCATCCCTGCCGGCACGGCCTGTTTCCTGGTAATAATTTTCAATTGACTTGGGGATATTAAAATGAATTACAAACCTTATATCCGGTTTATCAATGCCCATTCCAAAGGCAATTGTAGCAACAATCACTTGCACATCTTCATTTAAAAACTGGTCTTGCCTTTTGGCACGCAGTTTAGAATCGAGGCCTGCATGGTATGCAACCGCCTTGATATTATTGGCGACCAATAGTTCAGCAAGTTCCTCAGTTGTTTTCCTGTTTAATGTATAAATGATACCGCTTTTTCCTGCATTGTGCGAAATAAAGCGGACGATATTGCGGATAGTCTGGTCTTTTTTTAATTTGGGCTGGATTTCATAATACAGATTTGCCCTGTTAAATGAAGAAATATAAATATTGGGGTTTCTTAATCCTAAATTCTTAACAATATCACTTTGTACTTTTGGAGTAGCCGTGGCAGTCAATGCAATTACGGGAATTGCCTCATTAATTTGATCCATCATTTCACGAAGCCTTCGGTATTCCGGCCGGAAATCATGCCCCCATTCAGAAATACAATGGGCTTCATCCACAGCGAAAAAAGAAATATTTAATTCTTTAAAAAAATCAAGGTTATCCTGTTTGGTCAATGTTTCGGGCGCTACATATAACAATTTTGTTTTACCGGAAAGCAGGTCTGCTTTTACTTCTTTCACCTGCCCTTTATTCAGTGAAGAATTTAAAAAGTGCGCTACATCATCTTTCTCACTATATCCCCGCACCAGGTCAACCTGGTTTTTCATGAGTGCAATTAATGGGCTTACAACTATTGCACAACCATCCAAAATCATTGCTGGTAATTGGTAGCATAAACTTTTGCCACCACCTGTTGGCATTATTACAAAAGTATCATGGCCATTCAACAGGCTATTGATGGCTTCCACCTGGCGGCCTTTAAATTTTTCGAAACCAAAATACTTATTGACGGCATGGAGTATATCGTGTCCATGTGATTGCTCCTGGCCATTAGCGGATTTTGTACCTTTTTTAGCAGCAGGGGCTTTAGACTTTTTTGCGGGTGCTTTTTTTGAACTTGTTATTTTTGCTGATGTTGGCATATGCACAGAATTTCCAATTCACATTATTTATAAATACCACAAAAGGTAATCATTTAATAATTATTAAAGATAAAATATTTTTTAAGGTTGTTTTGGTTTAAGAAAAATTGGTGGATACAAAATATAAAAATAAACCATATTACCCTTACGAAGTTAATGATTCCGACTTTAATTTTTGAAAAGGAACTTTGTTAAAGTTTACCTTTGCACGCAACATGGAAAAAAATATACAAGCAATAGCCCGTAGAACAATTGCATTGGAAGCTCAATCCGTACAAGGGCTGGGAGATTTTATTAATGATGAATTTGAAAAGGCCATACAGGCCATTCATCATTCTTCGGGGCGCTTAGTGGTTACAGGTATTGGCAAAAGCGCCATTGTAGGCCAAAAGATCGTGGCCACGTTTAATTCCACAGGAACGCCATCATTATTTATGCATGCCGCTGATGCGTTGCATGGAGATATGGGTATGATTTTAAAAGATGATGTAGTATTGATTATAAGTAAAAGTGGTGAAAGCCCGGAAATAAAAGCGCTTCCACCATTTATTAAAAATTTTGGAAATACATTAATTGCAATGGTAGGCAATATGCAATCATCACTTGCGCGTGAAGCAGGGATTGTTTTAAATACTACTGTATCAAAAGAAGCTTGCCCGCATAACCTTGCCCCAACAAGCAGTACCACTGCTCAAATGGTGATGGGTGATGCCATGGCCGTATGCCTGATGGAATTAAATGGCTTTACAGGCAATGATTTTGCACGTTATCATCCGGGTGGCAATCTTGGAAAAAGATTGTATTTAAAAGTGGATGATATATATATTCAAAATGAAAAACCCAGGGTTGCCCCAGGTGATAATCTGAAAGAAGTGATTATGGCAATTTCCCGTGGCAGGCTCGGTGCAACTGTTGTAACAAATGAAAAAAATATAATCCTGGGAATTATTACAGATGGGGATATCAGGCGATTACTGGGGAAAACAGATGATATTAGTAATATTACTGCAATGGATATATTAACTTCGCATCCCAAAAATACCCCCACAGGCACATTAGCGATAAATGCTATGGAAATGATGAAGGAAGCTGATATCAGCCAATTGGTAATTACCGGTTTCGGGAATGAATACCTCGGCATCATCCATATTCATGACCTTGTACGTGAAGGGTTAATCTAACAAATTATTTTTATAAGAAAAGTTGATATGAATAAACATCACTACGTAGCCATACTTGCAGGCGGCATTGGCAGCAGGTTTTGGCCGAAAAGCAGGGCTGCATTTCCTAAACAATTCCTCGACATTTTACAAACAGGTAAAACCCTGATACAGCAAACTTTTGAAAGATATACGAGATTTATTCCGGTGGATAATATTTATATCATTACATCCAAAGAGTATGTAAGCCTGGTGAAAGACCAATTACCGGATATGAATGAAAATAATATCCTTGCCGAACCAAGCAGAAAAAATACGGCGCCTTGTGTAGCATTTATTTCCTACAAATTATTTGAAAAAGATCCGGAATCGCAGATCATAATAGCGCCAAGTGATCATATTGTAATGGAGCCCGAGGCTTTTCAAAAAGCTGCATTAAAAGGTTTGCAGTTTGCCCAACATATGAAAGCATTGGTTACACTCGGTATTAAACCAACTTATCCAAATACGGGTTACGGATATATACAACATGAGACACTGCCCGTGGCAGAGCAGGTATACCAGGTAAAAACATTTACAGAAAAACCAAATTTGGAATTGGCTAAAACATTTATTTCAAGTGGTGATTTTCTTTGGAATGCGGGCGTATTTATGTGGAGCAGCAAAGATCTTATTAAAGCTTTTGAAATGTATGAGCCCGAAATGAGTGAATTGTTTATTGCGGAAAAACAGCATTTTAATACGAAAGAAGAAAATGATGCTTTGGAGAGAATTTATCCCCAGTGCACCAATATTTCTATTGATTATGCCATCATGGAAAAAGCCAATAATGTATATGTGATCCCTTCTTCTTTTGGATGGAGCGATCTTGGCACCTGGAACAGCGCTTATGATAACCTGGAAAAAGATTATTTGGGAAATGCTGTAGCCGGTGGAAATGTGATGATTATAGATGCTACAAAATGCATGGTATCTGCACCGGATAAAAAATTGTTGCTGCTTCAAGGCATGGATGATTTTATTATCATAGATACCGAAGACATTCTCCTTATCTGCAAAAAAGAAAAAGAGCAACAGATTAAAGAATACGTAGCAGAAGTGAAACGCAATAAAGGCGATTTGTACCAGTAAGCCTGGAAAAAATGTATCATTTTTTCCCGCGAATTAAAGAAAGCAGGAAAAGAACGAGAAAAATATAAAATAATATTTTCGCAATCCCCGCTGCGCTTTCTGCAATTCCTGAAAATCCAAAAACTGCCGCTATAATTGCAATGATTAAAAAGATAATAGTCCAACGTAGCATGACATTTGAATTTGGTGAAAAAACTTTTTGTAATTAACTACTTTTCCTGTTTTTCACCAACTTTATTTCTAAAATGCGCTAATGCAATATTGATTTCGCCATAACTCGCGGCATTACCTAGTTTTGATTTTAAAATACCGGGATTCGCCTCCGGGTTTTGAACAATTACTTCACCAATTTTTAAAAGTTTTTCTGTAGAAATAATGTCGCTTGCTTTCAACATTCCATTCCCTACAAAAAATGATAAATGGCCTTGAATGGTTTCAATAGTAAAATTTCTTTGCAAAGCTATTTGCTGAATTGAATTTCCTTTTTTATACAAATCAAAACTTTCTTCTCTTGAATGCGGTTTTACTTCTTTTTTTTCTTTTTTCTTTTTTTCCGGCATCCTTTCAATGTTGGTTTCCAGTCCATTTTCTTCACAGTATGCAGAGATGATCTCAATAAAATCATTTCCAAACTGGCGTGATTTTACTTTGCCGAAACCCGAAATTTTTTCAAGCTGTGAAAGGGTTTGCGGGAGGTACTGAATCATTTCATCAATCGTTTTTATATTCGCCACCCGGTACACCGGCAAGTTTTTTTCTTTGGCCAATTGGTCACGCAGTTTAAATAAATCTGCTTTCACTCCTGTGCGGCCATGTTCATCATTTTGAATGGTGGCAGTCGCGGCTAAAGCATTGATTTTAAAAGCAGGTTTGGTATAATTTTTTTTCGCTGCTAAATTAGAATCTATGAAAAAACCTTTTGTACAATGTTGCAACAAGTAGTTTTTAAAATCAAGTTCTTCAAGAATTTCCTGCATTGAAGCCTGATATTTGATTCCCACCATCCTATTATCCGTTACAAGTGGTGATTGCATCATCCATGCAATGAATGGAGCCAATTCTTTGGTGAAATAATTTGAGGCAGCAATGATTCTTTCCTGCAATAGTTTATTTTCATTCAACGGAATTCCTGATTCAGTTTTATGTTGTAATTCCTGGTAAAATTTCGCAAACACATTTTCTATTTGAATCACTTTCCCTTCAAAAATATTGATCCAATCTTTTGCCTGCACATTAAAAGCGGAAACATTCTCAAAAAACCATTGAAAAAATTTTTCGCAGATATTTTTTATTTTTCCAAAAGAAAAAAGTGACATTAAAATGTCTTTTTCATTTTTTATTTTAAGTATTCCCAAATTTTCTTTTAAATATTCATCAGTGGTTTCATTGTTTAAAAATGCGGTTACCTGGTTATCGAGCCGCAGGCTATACTGGTTAATCGGGCTTAATAATACAAGGCCTTCCAAAGATGTACATCTCGAAAGCGCCACATAAACCTGGCCGGGGGCAAATGCTGCACCGGGATCAATCATGGCTTTTTCAAAGGTGAGCCCCTGGCTTTTATGAATGGTGATGGCCCATGCAAGCCGTAATGGGAATTGCGTAAAACTTCCAATCACTTCTTCTTCCATTTTTTGTGTTTTGGGATTGATGCGGTACCGGATATTTTCCCATTTTTCTTTTTTTACTTCTATCAATTCGTCATCACATTCCACGGTAATTTCTTCATCGGTAATTTTTTGTATGACGCCAATTTTTCCATTGAAATATCTTTTTATTTTAGCTGTATCATTTTTTAAAAACATCACTTGAGCATTCCTTTTTAAGCGCAACAATTCTTCAGCCGGATAATTTCCCGGGGGAAAATCGTCTTCAATGATGGCTTTGAAATGTTGTGCAAGGCCGGATAAATTTTCCAATGCTTTATTATTAATATTATCTGCAATTTTATTGTGAGTTGTAAGTGTAATATAATTTTCATCCCGGCCCGGTTCAAATGTCGGATCATATCGTTGATGTAATAAATGAATGGCTTTTTCATTTAAATTATTGTTGCGTACCATATTCAATACTTCCACAAAACCCGGATTGCTTTGGCGGTAAATTGTTTGTAATTCTATGTGTACAGGATTTTGCAAATTCCATACACGGCTCGAAAAAAAATAGGGGCTATTGTAATATGCGGATAAAATTTCCCATTCTTCTTTTCGTGCCACAGGCGCCAATTGCATCAGGTCGCCAATGAGTAAAACCTGTACACCGCCAAATGGCGCATCATAATTTTTTCGCACATGCCGCAACACTGCATCCATCTCATCGAGTAAATCGCAACGCACCATACTGATTTCATCTATTATTAATAATTCCAATTTTTGTATCACCGAAATCCTGTCTTTCGATAACCGTATTTTGGACAGCAATTGGTGTTTATCAGTAACGGGAGCAGATACATTAAATGCATTCGTTTCCGGTATAAAAGGTGTAAATGGAAGTTGTAAAAATGAATGAATGGTAGTGCCTCCGGCATTAATTGCGGCAACACCGGTGGGAGCAACAATCACACAGTTTTTGTGTGAAATACTTTTTATATATTTTAAAAAAGTGGTTTTGCCTGTTCCCGCTTTCCCCGTTAAAAAAACGGGGCAGTCCGTATATTGAATATAATCTGCAGCAAGCTTGAAGAGTGGATTTGAATCATCCATAAACAAAAAAATTTATTAGCAGGAAAAAATAATGTCGCAATATTAGTTCAACATTCCATTATTTTTACATCAACCGTTTTTAAATCATGGATGTACAATATACAACAATTTGTTTTGATTTTGGGAATACACTTTTAAAGTATGCCGTATTTAAAGGAAGCCAATGTAGAGGAATTTATTTTCTTGAAAATACCAATCAGGAAACGTTGCAATCATTGATTGAAAAATACCGGCCAAAAAAAACAATTCTATCTTCTGTCATAAACCATGATGAAGCATTGGAAAAATTGCTTGCAGAAAAAAGCTGCTTTCATAAATTGACACAGCACAGCAAGCTTCCCTTTACAATACCCGTTTCAAAAAAAGAAACAATAGGAACGGACAGGCTCGCATTGATGGCAGCTGCCGCAACCGTATTCCCCGCAAGCCATACATTGGTCATTTCATTTGGTTCATGCATTACATATAATTTTATGAATAATATCGGTGAATTTTTAGGTGGGGCTATTTCTCCAGGTATGGAAATGCGTTTTAAAGCCATGCATGCATACACTGCTAAATTGCCCTATGTACATCCATCTGCTATTTTTCCATTGATTGGTTATGATACACGTACAAATTTATTAAGTGGTGTAATCCTGGGAATCCGTGGAGAAATCAATTACCAGCTTGATTTGTATGAAAAGCGGTACAGCAACTTTAACGCGGTTTTAACCGGGGGTGATATGCGCTTTTTTGCCTCGCATCTCAAAAACAAGATATTTGCAGACCCTCAATTTATATATAAAGGACTTTATGCAATCAGTGAACTTAATGAATAAACGTTTTATTTTTTTCCTGCTATTCTTTTCGATTCTTTCCATTACATCCAATGCGCAGGTAAATTCACCTTTTTCAAGATATGGCCTTGGCGACCTGGTACCTTTGCAAAGTATTACTACACAAGGAATGGGCGGATTAGGCGCTGCCTATTTCAATAGCCAGGTGATCAATAATAATAATCCCGCGAGCTATAGCGCCCTCAGGCTTGTAACCTACGACATTGGATTTACACTTGATGCGCGTTCATTGCGAAGCGCTAACCCAGTTGGAAAATATAATGCAACAAATGTATCTCCTGCATACCTGCAATTGGCCATTCCGCTTAGCAGTACAAAAAATGTTGGCCTCAGGCCGAAAACTAAAGTGAGCTATAGTTTATCCCAAACAGAACCTGCTGTATTTAATCCGGCAGATAGTATCCAAAATTTATATGAAGGAAATGGTGGTTTATATGATGTGTTTGCAGGAATTGGTAAACGCTGGAAAAATTTTAGTGTGGGAGTAAATGTGGGGTATGAATTTGGCAAAAAATCTACCGGTACCCGTGTAGGCAAAAAAGATACAGAATTCCATTATTTTAAATCAAATTCGGAAATCCCGGTATTGCATACCTCATACCACTTGGATCACACATTGACCCGGTTACGAAAATTACTTCCAATTATTCTTTGCAATTGGGCGGAAGCGCTACACTTTCCCATGACCTGAAAGCCAATCAAAAAATAACGCGCGAAACATTTGTATATGATGGCGTGTCCGGCGCACCAGTGAGAATTGACAGCGTTTCTGTAGTTCCGAATATTTTGGGCAAAATAAAAATGCCAATGACTTATACCGCCGGATTCATGATTAATAAAGTGCTGAGCAATGCCTATGTGTCTATTAATAAATGGGCATTTGGTGCGGATTATACTGCGGGAAACTGGAGTGATTACCGGTTTTATAATGCGAAAGACCTTACCGTAAATAATTGGATGATCCATGCCGGGGGCGAATTTTCTCCTGACCCGGTGAGTGGAACAAAATTCTGGAGCCGCGCTATTTACAGGTTGGGTTTTTATACAGGAAATGATTATCTCGATTTGGATGGAAATGGCTACAAAATTTCTGCGGCTACCTTTGGCATAGGTTTTCATTTGAAAAAGAAAAATTATATCAACCAGTTTACCATGATTAATACAGCCCTCGAATTGGGTAAAAGAGGAACAAAAATAAATAACCTCACACAAAATTATTTTAAATTTTCACTTTCATTTTCTTTAAGTGATATTTGGTTTCAGAAAAGGAAATATGACTAATTTTTTTTCACATACTTCATCTCGGGCAGCAGCACTTTTTCTTTGCTGCCTTTTTTTTTCCTGTGAAAATAAAATGAGTGATGTGGCTGATATCGGCAAAAAAAAATTGAGCCGGGAAGAAGCTACACAAATTGAAAGTTATATGAGCCAGGGCGGTGTGATGAAAGCAAAATTGACAGCGCCACTAATGTGGCGCACTCAAACGGATACGCCAAAAATTGAATTCCCAAAAACTTTACGTGTAGATTTTTATACAGACAGTACAAAAATTGAAAGCAGGCTTACAGCAAAATATGGCAGGTATTATGAACGCATGGGAACTGTATTTTTAAGAGACAGCGTAGTCGTCATTAACCTGGTGAAAAAAGATACATTGCGCTGCGAAGAGCTCAATTGGGACAGGGATAAAGAAATTTTCTATACGGATAAAAAAGTTTCCATTCATAAAGCAAACGGCGATGAAGTATATGGGCTGGGGCTTACAGCCAAACAGGATTTCAGCCAATATACCATTTTGCATGTGCAGCCAAATACCTATTTAAGTATCCCGGATAGTACAGTACCGCTGAAGTAAACAAATATTTTTTCTCCTGAAAAAATTGATGCATTCAATCAATTACTTTACACCGGAAAGTAATTATTACAATGTTGAATATATTTCTTCTACTTTTACTTTTTTTCTTTTCACTTCAAGGCTATGCGAAACGCCATGTTTCAATGCTACATTTTCACTCGAATGGCTTACTGGAAAATCAAAACAAATTGGATAATCAAACTCATTTACATGTTCGCGGATTGTTTCAAAAACTGTTTTTCCAAAAGGAAGTGTTGTATCTTTTATGCCTGCAAACTTACCAATGACAAGGCCTGCAAGTTTATTTAATTTGCCACACCTTTTCAATTGAACAAACATCCTGTCAACCTGGTAAATATATTCATCCACATCTTCTACAAATAAGATTTTTCCATCCGAATTGATTTCTGATGAGGTGCCGATAAGATTTACAAGAATGGAAAGGTTTCCACCCACTATTTCCCCCATCGCATTTCCATTCCTGTTCAAAGGATGTGCAGCACATTCAAAAATCAAAGTGTTTCCTTTTAAAGCATTGTGGAGTGTTTGTAAATATAATTCTCCATTTTCCATATCATTAAAAGCGCCGGCCATGGGAGAATGTAAAGTTGCCGTTTGATAATTTGTATAAATATGCGCATGAAAAACAGTAATATCACTATAGCCGATAATCCATTTTGGATGTTCCCGGAATTCTGTAAAATCAATTCCATCAATAATTCTGCTTACACCATAACCGCCTCTTGCGCATAAAATGGCATGTACATTTTTATCATTCAGCATTTGCTGAAAATCATTCAATCTTTCTTTATCAGACCCGGAGAAATAAGTGTTCCTTTTTCCTAAAGTATTTCCACATTTCACTTTGTATCCCCAGGTTTTTAATGTGGCGATACAATTTTTGATTTTTGTTAAAGGCATAGAACCGGCGGGACATAAAATTCCTACGGTATCGCCTTTTTTTAAGTATGGAGGAATCTTAATCATTTGATTCGTTTAAAGAACATTTTTCTGCTGTAACCTGCAATGTATGCGCCTTTCCATGTTTAATGGCAAAGTTGTTTTTCTGATGGCCTACGGGAAAATCAAAACATACAGGGTAATTGTATCCCTGAATTTTTTCGAGAACAATTTCTTCCACCGTTTTTCCAAATTCTTCTCCGGGATCGTCCGGTTTTATTTTGAATCCACCTAAAACAAGCCCTTTTAATTTTGCCAATTTACCCGACCGTTTCAATCCCCAAAACATCCTGTCAATACTATATAAATATTCACCTGTATCTTCAACAAATAAAATAGCATTTTCCATATTCAATGCTGAATTACTTTCATACAAGGATTCAATGGTTTTTAAATTTCCACCAATAAAAGGGCCGGTAGCATGGCCATTTTTATTATTCATATTTAATGGAATTTCATAAATAATTTTTTCACCAAACAATGCTTTCCGGATAGATTGTATGGTTTCATTTTGCACGGCATCTGCTAATAAAGGATTGTCCGGGAAACTGTTGCACATTTTTGAATGGAGGGAAGTAATGCCAAAATTTTTATACACATGATTGAGCAAAACGGTTGCATCACTGAAACCAATAAGCCATTTCGGATGTCGTACAAATTTAGTAAAATTGAGCCGGTCAATAATTCGAATCAACCCATAACCACCACGTGCACACATGATAGCTTGCAGGTTTTCATCATCCAACATATTTTGCAGGTCAATAATGCGTTCATCATCTGTTCCTGAAAAAGTAAAATGACGAGTGCCAATCGTTTTGCCACAATGGATATTCAAATTCCATGATTGCATTTCTATAAGAGCGGGTTGCATTTCTTCCATGGTAATAAAACCTGCAGGCGCTGTAATTCCCATGGTATTGCCCGCCTGAAGATAGGGAGGAATGGTAGAACCCAATCTTAAACTTTTCGGTTGATCCTTTGAAAATTCATCAACAATTTTAGCC
>CAYXHX010000017.1:12110-16061 GCA_964464835.1 uncultured Chitinophagaceae bacterium
TTTAGCCGTACTATTTTTGGGAAACACATGGAAAGCAGCACCGGCAAAGGCTATTGAACGAATAAATTTCTTTCTCTCCATATCTAAAATTAAGTGTTTTATGCATCAAAGATAATTCAGGAGCGCATCCTTGCTTCAACTTCCCTTTTCATTTTTTTGCAAAAATTTATAAAAGCGAATTAAACTTATGGTATGATCTTTACTCAAACACTCCACATAAAATTTTAAACATGAAAAAATTTATCCTTGCCTTTTCCATCCTATTTGGCATTTCCGGTTTGGTACAGGCACAAACTACTGATTCTGCCAATGCTTTAAAAAGTCAGAATGCATCCATGAAATCAAACACCGGCATGCGCCAGATGCTGGAAAAAGCAAACCTAACACCGGATCAAAAAAAGAAAGTGATGGATTTTAAAAAGGCATCGAAAGAAAAAGAAGAAGCCATCAACAATAATAAAAGCTTATCTGAAACCGAGCGTCAATCTCAACTAAAAGATTTGAGAAAACAAACCAAGAAAAATATTCTGTCCATTTTAACCCCGGAGCAGAAAAAACAAATGATGCAGGAAAAAGAAAGTGATCAAAAAACACCTCCCCCAAATAATTAAAAAGGTTAATCCCATACTGGTTTTTAATTTATTTCATGTATGGCATGGTTTTTATTTCATACCATGGTATTCATCAATAAAACAAGTAAAATGAAAAAATTATTATTAGCCGGTGTATTCGCTTTCGGATTGTTTTCTTTTTCGGCAAATGCGCAAACAGGCTCAAAAGAAGAAACAACACAAACTCAAAAGCAACCTGATTGGAAACTCATTAAAGAAAAATTAAACCTCAGTGATGAACAGGTTACGAAGATCAAATCATACGCCGGTATTGCTAAAACAAGGCGTGATGCTGTAAAAACTGATGCATTATTAACTGATCAACAAAAAACAGATCGGATTCAAAACATCAAAGATGAACTGAAAGAAAAAATTGCTTCTGTATTAAATGCAGATCAAAAAGCAAAAATAAAAGCTTACAGGGACAGGAAAGAAGCAAGCCCATTGGATGCCATTACTGTAGAAGATTAATATTTTCAATAGCAATAAAAAATGCCGGAGTTTTCCGGCATTTTTTATGGAACATACTTTTGGCTAAAAACCATTTACATAAAAAAAGAATATTTTATTTTATAAAGTTTTACTTTCCGCAAAAATTCAACGTGGACGTTTTATCAATTAAAGGTATTACAAAATACTATGGAAAAATTTGTGCATTGAACAATGTATCATTTACTATTCCTGCGGGTTCTGTTTATGGTATCCTTGGCCCGAATGGCAGTGGGAAAACGACCTTGCTCGGAATCATCATGAATATTCTTAAGCAAAACTCTGGAAGCTTTGAACTGCTTGGAGAATCTCCTGTAAGCCATGTTCGCCGGCGAGTGGGAACACTACTTGAAACGCCCAATTTTTACCATTATTTATCGGGCGAAAAAAATTTACGTATTGCTGCTGCCATCAAGCAAAAAGGTGAAAATCAAATTGAAGATGTATTGAAAAAAGTGGATTTATATAATCGCCGGCATAGCAAATTCAGTTCCTATTCTCTCGGCATGAAACAAAGGCTGGCCATCGCTTCCTGTTTATTGGGCGATCCGGAAGTGCTGGTTTTTGATGAACCGACAAATGGCCTCGATCCTGTAGGAATTTCTGAAATCCGTGAATTGATTTTATCATTGGCTGCACAGGGAAAAACAATTATTATGGCCAGCCATTTATTAGATGAAGTGGAAAAAGTTTGTAGCCATGTGGCCATATTAAAATACGGAAACCTGCTTACCGCAGGTAAAGCAGATGAAGTATTGGTGAATGAAGATATTGTGGAAGTAGGCGCAAAAAATATGGACATTTTGGAGAATATTTTAAAAACTTTTCCGGGTGTTTCGCAAGTAAAAAAATCTGGTAATTTTTTACAAGCCTTCTTCCCGGTGGGGATGGCAAGAATGGAAGAGATCAATCGTTTTTGCCTGGACAATGGCTTGATATTAAATCATCTTATTTTAAAGAAAAAAAGCCTTGAAGCCTTATTTCTTGAACTTACAAATAATTAACTCATGTTCTACAATTTAAAAATAGAATGGCTGAAGATTAAAAACTATCGCACATTTTGGATATTGGCAGGTTTATTCGTGGTGAGTATTTTCGGGATCAATTATATTGCGTATGCGATAGAACATGAAACCCTGCAAAAAGCGCCCGAAGCCGGTATGATACTGGGCACTTCACGTTTTCTTTTCCCTGATGTTTGGGGGACAATTGCATACCTCAGCAGTTTCCTGCTTTTTATCCCGGGTTTATTAATGATCATTTCTATTACCAACGAATATTCATTTAAAACACACCGGCAGAATATCATAGATGGTTGGAGCAGGCTGGATTTTATTTATGTAAAATTGGCGGATGTAGTGATTATGGCCATTTGTTCTACAGTGGTTATGTTTTTAACTGCACTGGTTTTTGGAATTGCGTCAGGTGGTTTTTCTTCATTCAGTTTTTTGGGAAGTGTGTATGTATTTTATTTTTTTATACAAGCATTGAGTTATATAGCTGTAGCGCTATTATTCGGTATCCTTTTTAAAAGATCCGGGATAGCTATTGGCGTTTTCTTTTTATATGCTGTGGTTATAGAAAATTTGCTGGCAGGCATATTAAACAGGTATGCCGGTGGTATCGGCTCTTTTTTACCCCTTGAATCTACCGATAACCTGATTCCATTTCCTTTTATTAAAAACGTTGTGGACCAGATTATCAAAAGGCCAAATCCAACGTATCTGCTCCTTGCTGCTTGTATTTATTTACTCTTTTATTTTTTCTTTAGTAAAAAGAAATTTCAAACGGATGATCTTTAATTTTCCTTATTAAAATTGAATACAGTATTCTCTAAAATATTTTTTTATACCATTTTAATTTTCCCTGGAAGGGCGGGTATTTTATTGCCGGGTCAAACCATGTAGGTGTTTTAAGTATAGATTTTTTATGGGTAAACACATCGAAGGAATATTTTCCGTGATAACTGCTCATTCCGCTTGTACCGCGGCCTCCAAAGGGAAGTGAATCATTGGTAAGATGCCATGCTGCATTATTAATACAACCGCCACCGAATGGGATTTTTTCTATCCAGAATTTTTCATCTTGTTGCGAAGAAGTGAACACATATAATGCAAGCGGATCCGGGTTTTTATTGATAATATGTATTGCTTCATCTTTTGATTGATATGATAAAACCGGCAATATCGGCCCAAAGATTTCTTCCTGCATAATGGGAGAATCTATTGATACATTTTTCATTAATGTGGGCTGTATGTATAATTTTTCTTTTATTGAATTTCCGCCACAAACAATTTCTCCTGTTCCCAATAAAATACTCAGCCTGTCAAAATGTTTTTCATTGATGATTTTCCCATAATTGTAATTTTGATCTGCATTTTCTCCAAAAAATGCTTTCATATAATATTCGAGGTGTTGAATCAATTCATTGGTAATGGAATGTTCTGCAAGAATATAATCCGGCGCTACACACATCTGTCCCGCATTGGAGAATTTAGCCATAGCAATCCGTTTTGCAGCAGCTTTTAAGTGGGCGTTCTTTTCAACAATGCATGGGCTCTTGCCACCCAATTCAAGCACCACCGGTGTTAGTTGCGATGCTGCTAAAGCATAAATTTTTTTACCAACAACTGTACTTCCTGTATAAAATATTTTATCAAAATGAAAATTGGTAATCATGTTGGGAATAGTAGATGCGCCATCCCCTTCCACATATAAAACATATTCTTCGGGAAATATTTGTTGAATTATTTTTTTCATAATGAGTGATGTAGCAGGCGCAAATTCACTGGGTTTTAAAACAACTGCATTACCGGATGCAATGGCTCCAACAAAAGGCGTAAGCACTAAT
>CAYXHX010000018.1:0-2885 GCA_964464835.1 uncultured Chitinophagaceae bacterium
TTCACAGAAATAATTGAAACCGGCGTGCCTATTTTTTTCCCGGACCGAAGATGTAAACTATATTCATTTTCACGCCAATTGAAACCGGATGAAGCTGCGCCATAATAATTTCCAAGGTCTTCCCAAATCCATGCACCGGGGATTGTAACGGACTCGGGTATTGGAAGAATATTCCCATCAATCTCTTTTATCCCCGCTTGTTGTAGTACATTTAAAAAACGACTGAATATTTGCTGCGGTACTGTTTTTGGAAAACGCACACTGCCAAATGAAGGATCACCACTACCGCGTATAATAATATCTCCATATAAAACAGAATCAACAATTTTCCCGGTATAACCCAAATCAGTTTCATACGTAAAATTATTTCCCAACAGTTCAAAAGCTGCGATACTTGTGAAAATTTTTTGTGTACTTCCGGGTGCTAAACCTTTTTCTGCATTCAGGTTGTACACCGTTTCCCCGGTTTTTTCATCAATGATATATACTCCTGTAATCGCATGTTTTAATGACGGATCTGAGAGGAATTTTTCTATAGCATTATTTACTTTTTCTTTCGTGCCCTGTGCATATACTTGCATAGAAATTTGTAGAAAGAAAAGCAGGTAAATGAATTTATTCATTGTTTTTTCAGCATGATATTGAAAGCAATATTAAGTTCATTTCATAGAATTAAATGTTTAAATTAATTAAAAATATTTCACCTGCATATTTAACTTGCAACTTATTTTTAAAAAACATGGAAAGAATAAATGCTTCTGTCATTACTATCGGCGATGAATTACTAATAGGCCAAGTCGTTGATACAAATAGCGCCTGGATTGGCAAAAGGCTTATTGAAAATGGAATATGGCTTTCGCATAAATTTTCAGTAGGTGATGTGTATGAAGACATTTGGAATGCATTGGATGAAGCATCAAAAGTATCAAAGATCATTGTGATAACAGGCGGGTTAGGCCCAACTGCAGATGATATTACAAAACCATTATTGTGTGATTATTTTAATGGAAAAATGGTGGAAGATGCAGCGACTTTGCAGCATGTAACTTATTTGTTTGAACATGTTTTTAAACGGAAAATGCCTTTATTGGAAAGCAACCGTAAACAGGCAGAAGTACCGGATGTTTGCACCGTTTTGAAAAATGAAATAGGCACTGCACCAGGCATGTTGTTTGAAAAAAACGGGAAATATTTTTTTAGTTTACCCGGTGTGCCTTTTGAAATGTATGGATTGCTGCAAAAACAAGTATTGCCTTTTTTAAAAAATCTCTTTGAGCTTCCGCCAATTGAACACCGCACTTTACTCACATATGGTATTGGTGAATCTTTCCTGGCAGAAAAAATTAAAGAATTTGAAAGTGCCTTACCCGAGAATATTAAATTGGCGTATTTACCCAATTATGGAATGGTTCGATTAAGGCTCACAGCAAGAAATATTTCAGAAAAAATATTAGACAACACTTTCCAGGATTTACTAAACCGTACAAAAGAATGGCTGGTTTCTACTACAGATAATACCATGCAGGAAGTAGTAGCCAAATTATTATTATCCAAAAATAAATCATTGGCGATTGCGGAAAGTTGCACAGGAGGATATATTGCACATTTAATTACGGCTATTCCCGGTTCTTCAGAATTCTTCCAGGGAAGTGTTGTGGCCTATTCTTATGAAGTCAAGAAAAATGTTTTACATGTTCAGGAAAAAACTTTAGAGCACTTTGGTGCAGTAAGTGAAGAAGTAGTACGGGAAATGGTAAGTGGCACATTACAAATAATGAAAACAGATTTCGCATTAGCTGTTTCCGGTATTATGGGGCCGGGAGGAGGCACTCAGGAAAAACCTGTTGGAACAGTTTGGATCGCAGCCGGGAATGTTCAGAAAATTGTTGCTACACAGATTCATGCCCGTTTTGACCGGGAAAGAAATATTCATGTAACGGCAATGCAGGCGCTTAATTTTTTAAGGATGTTTATACTTGAAAAAATTTAACCTGCAAGTATTATCTTTGGCGCGGTAAATTTTAAATTCAATTACTTTTACGTTAAAACAATTTATATGGCGATCATTGATCTTGTAATGCCGAAAATGGGCGAGAGCATTATGGAAGCAACCATTTTGAAATGGCATAAAAAAGTTGGCGATTCTATTGCATTGGATGAAACCCTGCTCGACATTGCCACTGATAAAGTGGATAGCGAAGTGCCAAGTGCTGTTGCGGGAAAAGTTGCTGAGATTTTGTTTAATGAAAATGATGTAGTACCGGTGGGAACAGTCATCGCAAAAGTAGAAACAGCCAATGAAAGTGTTGCTACACCTGCACCTGTAGCACAACAAGCGCCACCTATTCAACAGGAAGAAGTTATTGCTGCACCGCCTTATGTTCCGAATGAAATTGCTGCAACTGAAGTAAGTCAACCAACTAATAATGCTGGAGCAAACCGTTTTTATTCCCCACTTGTTTTAAATATTGCACAAAGCGAAGGCATTCCGTTTAGTGACCTCGAAAAAATTCCGGGAACAGGAAATGATGGCCGTGTTACCAAAAAAGATATTTTGCAATATGTAGCTCAGGGCAAAAATATTCCTGCACAAACACCAACACACATACCTGCATCTATACCCGCAGAAAAACCTGTAACGCAAGCAACCAAAGCCCCGGAAGAAGAGGAGAGCTTACAATTACAGAAAAATATACCAGGCAACGTAGAGATTATTGAAATGGACCGCATGCGAAAAATGATCGCCAAACATATGGTGGACAGTAAACATACAAGCCCGCATGTGACAAGTTTTGCAGAAGCGGATGTAACGAATATGGTTCTCTGGCGCGAAAAAGTGAAGAAAGATTTTGAAAAAAGAGAGACGGTGGCACAAGTCGAGAAAT
>CAYXHX010000018.1:2895-4185 GCA_964464835.1 uncultured Chitinophagaceae bacterium
GTTCATTGATTGCATTGCCCGGGTGATTAAAAAATACCCGATGATCAACAGTTCATTGGTAGGTGAACAAATCATCATTAAAAAAGATATCAATATTGGAATGGCAACTGCTTTGCCAAGTGGTAATCTTATTGTTCCGGTTATTCATAATTCAGATTATTTAAACTTAGTGGGTTTAAGTAAAAAAGTAAATTCATTGGCAGACAATGCACGCAATAATAAACTCCGCCCGGATGACACTCAAAATGGAACTTTTACATTAACGAATGTTGGAACCTTCGGAAGTTTGATGGGAACGCCAATTATCAATCAGCCACAAGTTGCTATATTAGCTGTTGGGGCTATTAAGAAAAGGCCGGTGGTGATAGAAACAGAACTGGGTGATACGATTGGCATCAGGCACATGATGTATTTATCTTTAAGCTATGACCACCGAATCGTGGACGGCAGCCTCGGCGCTTCATTCCTTACAGCCGTTGCCAAAGAGTTTGAGAAATGGGATATTAATACAAACTGGTAACAACCCTGCAACCTTTATTAAAATTTAAAATGGGTTTACAATTTTGAACCCATTTTTTATTTTTTTGTTGTACATTACCCGAAACCTTTTATCATTAAAAATGTATTTTATTTTGAAAGCCAAAACATTTTTTTATTGCCTGGCTACACTTTTTTGTTTGCCATTATTTGCACAAAGAGATACAATTAATTTCAATAGTGATTGGCAATTTTGTATAGATAAAATTGGAACCGGTATAGTTGAAAAATGGTTTGAAAAACCCTTACCCGTTACAACAACCGTTCACTTGCCACATACATGGAATGTGGAAGAAGCCAATCAAAATCATTATGGCTGGGGTTGGTATCAAAAGAAAATGAACGTTCCTAAAGACTGGGAAAATAAAAATGTTGTGTTGCAGTTTGGCGCCATTAATCATACTTCCATGATTTTTATCAATGGAAAAAAAGTGGAAGAAAATATTGGAGATGGTTTTAATAAAATCTTTATCAACTTAAACGGGAAAATAAAATACGGGAAAGAAAATATCATCACCGTAGCCTGCAATAATGATTATGGGAAAAATAAAGTTCCGTATGCAAATTCCTTTGACTGGCCAAATGATGGTGGAATTATTCGCCCTGTTGTTTTAATTGTAAGTGATAAACCTGGCGCTTCCTGGCTTCATGCAACGCCTGCAATGAATGCCGAAGACAGTTCAGGGAAATTAAAAATTCAAATTGGCTTTGATGAAATAAAAGCATACCCAACTGGTTTTAAAATTACAATTA
>CAYXHX010000018.1:4195-15930 GCA_964464835.1 uncultured Chitinophagaceae bacterium
CAAAAAATATTATCTATCAATCATTGGTTCAACCAACATGGAAAAATGATACAGCTTTTTTTGATATACAATTACCAAAAATTCATCCCTGGCATTTTGATTTTCCCAACCTATACCGTGTAGATGTAGAAATCATAAAAGATAAAAAAATCTCAGATAAAATTTCATGCAATACAGGCTTTAGGAATTTTGAATTTAAAAAAGGGAAAGTGTATTTAAATGGAGAGCATATTAAATTAATGGGAATAGAATGGACAGCGGGCTCTAATCCTGATTTTGGTTTTGCAGAACCAGATTCCGTGATCATTGCCATGGGAAAATTAATGAAAGATGTGAATTGCATTTTCAGCCGTCAACATTTTCAGCAAAGTGATGTATTCTATGATTTATGCGACCGTAATGGAATATTGGTACAACAGGAGTTACCACTATGGGGCGGTGAAACCCCCGCCAATGATACCATACAAACAATTGCTTTGGAACAGTTGAAAAAAATGATTCATTTTAATTACAATCATCCGGGTATTTTTTCATGGGGCGTAGGAAATGAATTGCGTGCAAGAGATATGGATATGAAAAAAATGATTGCTGTATTACTTGCAGCATCATGCAAATTGGATCCTTCGAGAAATACGGCTTATGTAAGTAATACCCTCACGCATGGATTTTATAACAATCCAAATTTTGTACCCGATGCAGCAGCAGATGGCGATTACCTGATGATGAATGAGTATGGTGGAAGTTGGTGGGATTTACCAGTTGCTGAAATTGGAAACTATTTGGATAGCATTCATTTGAGCTACCCGGATAAAACCTTTATCATTTCAGAATTTGGTTTATGCGAACCCAATTTTAAAGGTGGCGATGAAAGACGTGTTGAAGATTTAATTTATCACATGAGCATTTATGAGAGCAAACCTTATGTAGAAGGCGCTATTTATTTTGACCTTACAGATTACCGTACGCATTACCCGGGTACTTTTGAAAAAAATAAATACAGGCGCAGGATTCATGGTGTGTATGATATGTATGGAAATCCAAAACCTTCCATGAAAGTACTTCGTGAATTATCTTCACCGGTAGAAGTGCAGCAAGTAAATAGTTGGAAAGAAGGGAAACTTTCTATTGCCATTTTTGGAAGCATGGGATTGCCTCAATATATTGTACGTGGTTATACATTATATATTTCTGCAAAAGGGGATGATTATAAAAATACCAAAGCGTATCATCTTCCGATTATCCATCCGGGTGAAAAAATAAATTTTGAAGTGGATGATTTATATAATGGAAAAGGCATCATTACCATCGTAAGGCCAAATGGTTTCGTGGTTTCACAAAAATCATTTTATTAGAATTTATTTTTCTGCATGCTGCAATGCATCGGGCAAAGGTATTACTCGTTCTTCCCCTGGCGGAGAAAATTTTGAATTGTTTAAAAAAGCAGAATCGGTAAGCGTATATAAAAATGCTTTTAATTGTCCTATTTCAAAATTGGATAAAGGAATGCCATTTTTTAAAACTATATCAGTTGTGGTTGATTGTATAACGCCACTTCTGTAATGTTCAAAAACTGCATCAAGGTAAGCAAATCTTCCATCGTGTGCATACGGAAAAGTTTCCTGCACATTACGCAATGATGGTACGCGGAATTTTAATGAATCAGTTTTTTCCCCTGTAATGCGCATACGGCCTTCGTCTTTTAAATAATCGTCTAAAGAAAGGCCCGTATTTCTATAACTAAAATCCGTAAAGAATGGTGGTGTATGGCAAGCAATACATTTTTTTTGAAAAATTTCGTAGCCAAGTTTTTGTGGCAAATTAAAACTATCTTTTCCCTGCATCACCCGGTCATATTTACTATCCGCACTTACAAGCAACACTATAAATTGGCTTAAAGCTTTTGTCAGTAGTTGCGTATTGATTTCTTTTTTTCCAAAAGCTGCGATAAACATTCTTATATATGCTGTGTCGCTTTTTAATTTCAATAAAACGGAATCAATATTTTCCGCCATTTCGTGTGGATCTGTTAATGGCGCCAATGGTTGCAGGTCCAAATGGTTGACACCTCCGTCCCACATAAATTCTTTCTGCCAGGCAAGGTTGAATAATCCCGGTGCATTGCGGAATGAAAATGAATTATTAAATCCATGACTTAATGGATGATCATACGTGGCAAATGCGGCAAATTGCTGATGGCAACTTGCGCATGAAAAATTTCCATCCTTGCTGAGCCTGCCATCATAAAATAATTTCCTGCCCAATTCAAAACCTTCTTCAGTCAACGGGTTCTGTTTGAAATTGTAAACTGGTTGCGGCCAACCTTTTGGAATGATGAATTCAATTGGATGTGTTTTAGGAACATCAGCATTTTTATTTTCCCAACTGATTGCAATGGTGAGTAAAAAAATGATTGATATAATGGAAAATTTTTTCATTCATTATTTTGAAGAATAGAAAACATTTTTGAATAATTGTCTGCAAACTTCATTGCTTTATTTCCGGGTTCATGACAAAAATAATTTTCTTTTAAAGGTAGATTGTGTACACATTTAAACCAGCAATTGATATCTGCAAATATGTGGACAATCCCTGTGTTGGTTTTTACTTCCAATTGAATTGGCCTGGCTGTATTTTGTCCTTGCTTAAATCCGCCAATATGCAGGCTGAATGCATGTCTTGGAGCATTAACCACGCTGGAATTGCCTTCTAATTTTGCCATTACGTAGCCGGTATTCCAAACCCAGAACATGCCTTTTGCAGGGTCTAAAACACCAGTTTGTACTCCTTGCACATTTTTCAAACTGTCAATTCCAATCATGAAATTGATTTGAGTAATTTCCTTTAAAGTAGTTGTAAGGAAAATTCGTTGTGAGCTTGAATCTGATTGGTCAATTAGAAAATATTTGTCATTAAAAAAATTGGCGGAATTATTTTTTCCATCAATCAAAGTAATATTTGAAATATAAAATCGAAAAGAAGACACCGAAAATTTTTCGCCAAAATCATTGGTGTAGGTTTCATTCAATTTCAATGGCACATCTCCTACTGTGTTTGTGAATTGAATTTGAATTTCTTTCCCGGTAATTTCCTGGCAAAATGAGATTGTACAAAAAAGAAATGAACAAAACAGGATTGCATAATATTTAAAAAATGATTTCATCATTATTGCAAAATAGGAAATGATTTGTACGCACTATTTTATAAATGCAAATTATTGCGTTAATGAGATTTGTATTTGCAAACCTGCTCTCGTATTCGTTACCGGCGCTGAAGTAGAAATATACGGAATGATTCTTTGTTGGTCAAAATAGAATTTAAGGCTCACACGATTGTTTAAAATATAATCAATGGAAGGCTGAATACTGATTACTTTTTGACCGCCTGTGCTATATGCATTTGCCTGGTCGAGGCGACTGTTGCTTTGTGTATCATCGCGCATACTCACATCGAGGCTGATGCCTAAATCATTCTGTAAATTTTTTCCCTTAGTAAATGGTATTTTAAAAGGTAAAACAATTCCACGTTTGCGGAAACTGCCACCAAAACTCCATTCTGTGCTTCTTACTTCACTTAGCTGAAAGTCTATCAGGCTAAGGCTTAGCTGCCTGCTTTTCTTATATTCAAAATGAAAATTCGTTTGATTGTTGGTAGTAATATCAAACCCGATCAATGGTGCAAATGCTTCCTGTATGGTAAGGTTTGGTATCAGGAAAAATGGTACATAGTTTCCTGAAATGGTATCAATAAATGCAGGTGCGCCATAATGGAATGGATCATAAAAAAGTAACGCACTCGCAAAACTATTCATACTCAGGTTGGCATTGTAGCCATGTGTGATGGTAATATTACTGAACACATTTGATAGTGCCGGTATATTTGAAAGGCCGGTATATGTAACACGCCAGTTTGGTATAGCTTTGATACCACCAAAGGGATTGGATTTAATGCTTGGGTTTGATTCATCAATCAATGAAATTGTATTGGGGTCTTTACCGGTATAAGCGGATAAAAATGCAGGGATCAATACATCCTGTGCATATCTTCCATAACCTGTGGCATATCCATCTGCAGTAAACTTCTCATTGTCTGGAAGCGCCTGCCAGTAAGGGTTTTGAGATGCCAGTCTTTTTGAAATAATGAGCCTGTTGTCCTGGAATGTTTTGAAAGTCTGAGAAATTTCATTAGGATTTGTCTTTGTAAATAATGTTCCAAAACTTACATAGGAAACATTAAAACCACCACCGGCCAGGGGGCTTAAGTGTGCAAATTTATTTCCGGTGCCGGTTGTGTCTTTAAATAATTCAGAATAATTTTTAGAGAAACTTTTATCTAAATTCAAATCTATCACAAACTCTTTAATTGGTTCAAGCTGCGCCGTTACACTAAGCCGCTGATCAAAGTTTTGTGTAAATAATAAATTGAAAGTAGAATCTCTCGTAATCACGCCCTGCCTTGCTTTCATATTCAACCATGCAGTATCCGGTTGTTGGCCAAAAACATATCCGAGCCCGGGTTGCATGCTTTTAAAATTTTGTCCAAAAAACTGTGTGCTGTCATTATAGCCGGGAATACGGCTATTATAATTTTCACTGTAATTCACTGAAACTCTTTTGATCATTGTTCCGAGTTGAACAGCAGTTTTCACAAGCCCATTTGCTGATCCGGCTTCTTTATTTTTTCTTGCTGCAATCCTTGCTTGTCTTTTCAGGTTGCGCCATTTTGAAAGAGCAAGCCTTTTTTCCCTGCCTTTTAAGCCTCTTACAACTTCAGCTCTTGTAGGAATTGTAAATGTGGAATCATTCCCATCCTGGTCTTTTACTGTTACTTCACCTGTATTTTCCTCTTGGCTTTGTGTATTGATGTTGCGTATAAATTTTGATTTATTGTACAACTTATTAAAATCAAATTCACCGTTCAGGCTATTTTGCTGGCTGTTTTCCAACGTATTTCCGAGGCTGATGGCAATGAGGCCTGCCGCAATCCAATTGTATGTAGTGGAATAACTGTACCGCGCAGTAATCCAGTCTGTGAGTGGTAATTTATTAAATGGAATGCTATAACTGATGGTTGCTCTTTGCTGGTATAATGTGTTGCGGCCACCTTTGAGGAAGTTTCGTAAAACAGTATCTCTTTTTTGTGGAGTATTTAATTTACCGATCGGTTCATCTACACGTGCGAAATTCACAGCGCTGAAGTCCAAATTAAGTGTGCGCGTAAGATCCCATCTTAAATTATAATAGCGATCGAAGGTGAAAAACTTATCATAGGAAGTATCCACTTGTTCTACAGTTTTATCAGTTATGTTTACAATACGCGGCACAAATTCACCATATTGCCGGTTAATGTCTGTACGGAAACTGAGCAAAGATGGCGTATAATTAAAATTGAAATCTTTAATAGGCGCCAACCATGTGGATTTATTCTTAATTAATTTTTTAAATGGCGTAATGAATTTGCCATTGCTGGTATAAGTATAACCCAATCCACCCCTGTATTTCCTTAATGTATTATCTAAAATAATTGGATTGGTTTGTGAAAATCCTGTATAAGAAAAACTAAAATCAAAATTGCTGAGGCTCCAAATTTTTGGTTTTTTCCCTGTAACACCAAAACGCATATTTGTAAAATTCAACGTTTTAATAGTTGTTTCATCAAGCGCTACGTTTTTAATGGAATCCTTGGCGTCACCGGCGTTTTGAATTTTGTATTTATATTTTACATCAAGGTCATACGGGTCATATTCCGGTGTGAGAATGGTTTTGTTATAGCCGGCATAAACAGGAATGGAAGCGTGTAAACCTTTGGGTAAAAGTTTTGCAAGATCAATGTTCAATGCAGCATCATACTGAACCAAACTGTTTTTTGCACGTTCATTTATTTTTTGTTCAATGCCACCAAATCCTGCTGTATACGTGTTTGCAGAAACAGAAAGTGTTCCAAGATCCGCAAGTTGCATATCTACCCTGCCAAGCGCTGCCCATCCGCCATGTTCATCTATATCGGAAAGCCTTAATTCATCTACCCACACTTCAGTGCTTAATGGTGTATTGGCGCCGGTGATTGCATTTTCTATACCTATCAAATAACCTTGTACTTCTCCGAGGTTTGGATTGCCCATTACGGAAAAAGTTTTATTCCCGATTACCTGCCGGTAAATTTTATTCACGGGAGCGCCACTATTATTCCTGGTTAATTTCAATTGCACTAAATCATTCAATGCAAAATCAAGATTGTTGGCTTCAGGCCAGATTTCTTCAGCAGTTGCTGCACTATTGAATGCAGTGATGGTTAAAGGAATTCTTATTTCATAATAGTTGTTTAAAAAGTCTTGCCCAATGCGGATCACAGCTTCCAATTCACCATTATTAATGGTGCGCTGGCCAATCACGGATTCTGCATGAATAAACATAGACATTTGCCCATAAGATCGAATATCCAAATTCAATGTTTTGAAAACTGCTCTTGCATCGCCATTATCCAGGTTATTTATTTTCAGGCTCATGGATTGTTCATTCTGCAACAGGTTTACACCATTATTGCTGATAGATTGTACACGCTCAATGCCCGGTGGAATTTTATAAGGAATAGGGAGGCGGCTGCTATTTTCCTCTACATTCACTGCAGATACATTAATCGTTGTAGGGGAATTAGCAGGTATTGGAGTATAAGAGCCGGTTGTATCCAATAAATAAGTAAACGTGCGCCATTGATTGCGAACAAGATCGAGGCTCGCAAAACGCATTACAGTAGAATCTTCAAAACCTGTGAGGTACATTCTTACAAAACGTATAGATTTGAAATCAGGTATCTGCCCTATTTTACCGGTATAATTTTTTATGGGAATTCGGAATAAATACCAGTTTTCAGTAGTGATACTGCCATCTGCCAATTTAGGAGTGATTACTCTTTTATCCACGATATATGGTGTAGTGCCTATATCCATTCCGGGTTTCAGGTCTAATTGATACTCGTAATACTCTTCCGTTTCATTTAATGTATTATCATGATTCAGGTCCTCATTATCCGGGTACATGGTTGCTGCTGGTGAGAATTGTGTTGCATTGGTAGCTACGGGTGAATTGCCTTCTGTATTATTATAATCTTTATACCTTCCTAAAATTCCGGTACCGGCTGCATTAAAACGTTCATCCCTGTACCATACATAATCATCATGAGAAGGGTCATTTAAAGCATTTTGATAAATTGCTGATGAAGTACCAAATGAAGTTGCAAGCCTGTTTAAATAATCTGATCTCTTCATTCTTTCATTCACATTGTCAATACCATCAAATCCTACATCCTGGTAAGGCCTGTCATTTGGATCGTTACTGAATGCTTGTGTTACCTGTATCGGGTTCACCGGTGTAGTCCCCCAAACAGATGAACTATCAACTGCAGCCGGTTGTGATGGCGAATTCAAACCATTTTCATAAAAGCGTTTACCGTCTTTCAAAATATCCTCACTTACATTTCCAAGGTTGATATACAATTTTCCACCGGAACTTGCAGGGTCTTTGATAAATGGATCCTGCACCCAGAATTCCATGTATTCAATATTCGCTGTTTCAAAATCTGTTTGGTCTATTGCCCGCATAATGCCGCCCCATCTTTGTTTGGGGTTTCTTAATTTTCCAAACGCGTCAATATTTGCGGGGTCTGAAGTGAAATTATATGGCCCAATATCCGTGGGATAATAAGCCAAATCAAAAGTGGTGGTAAGTACATCCGTGATATTTGTTGTCCGTTGTGGGAATAATTCATTTGTATAAACTGCCCTTACCCGAGGATCACTTAACGCCACTAAATTTCCTTTAAGTGGATTACTTGGATTAGATTTATCTTGTAATACCGGCTCGATATTATACCAAGCAAGTTTTGCCCGGTTCATTCCATAAGGCAATGAATCCTGCAAATTAGCTTCAGGGAATAAACCATTGCCCGCAGGTGTAGAAGCCAACGCCCATGAAACAAATGGAAAACGTAAATCTAAATTACTCGTGCTGCCTTCAAAATCATCTATATAAATCAAGCCCTGGCTACCTGTACCAATTTGTTGCGGATGACCGGGTTTTAAAACAGCGGCTTCACCATAAGCATTGATTTGACTTACTGTTTTTGAATTATAAAATGGTAATTTATTTAATAACCTCGTTAAGCCGCCCCATTCAGAATTATAATTAAAATCTACTCCATACATCGTGTTTTGAACTGGGTCTTCTCCATAACTCACTTTATTAAAATAAGGCCTTTCAGTAAGCCTTTCCATAGTAGCGCCAATGGATAATTTTTTACTTGCAAGGTAATCAAGCCGCAGGCCTACAAACCCTTTTTGCTGAATGCCATACGTAGCATTATTTTCAAATTGCACATTTACAGGCACGCCGGAATTGATAATTGCCTGGTTGATTATTTTTAATGTTCCTAAATTATAATCAACGGTATAATCTACATTTTCCTGTAAAATTTGCCCTCCGGCAGTAACGCTTACCGATCCCTGTGGAATATTAAATGCACCCAATGAAATATCTGTGTTAGAGCTTCCCTTGATTGTGCCCTGGAGTACATACCTGTTCAGGTTTGCATAGGTTTGTGCAATTGCTTTGATGGAATCATACAATTGGTAATATACAAATGAATCTATGGTAGATTGCGGCTCTCCGGCAAAAGCACGTTCTGCAAGGTCTTTTCCAAATGGCTCCAATTCCGGGTAAATTATCTTTCCCTGCTGTGCCAATACCATGAAACTATCTACGAAGTCGAAATAGCCATCCGGGAAAGGATCGTTGTGGCTATTCAACCTGTCAGCGCCTAAAATGGTCAACAGAGATTGGCCGGAAACAGATGGCGCACTTACAGGCAAATATCTTTTTACACCACCACTTGGTTCGGCATACATTAATGCAAGGTTGAAACCATCCGGTTGTAAACCTGTCACATCAAGGGAATACACATTTTTCATCATCAACTTCCAAATGGGCAATTGTGTTCGTGCAGAAGTTGCTTTTAATAATTTTAAAAATAATGTTTTTTGTACACCTTGCGTGGAATCGGAAGTTACATCCTGCGAAAATTCACCAACCTGGTAAATTTTTCCATTGTATGAATATTGATAAGCTACTGCAAGTACATCATCCGATTGTAATTGCTGGCTGAGTGAAAGAAAGCCAACCTGTGGATTGAAAAAATATTCCGAAGGATCTAATTTTCTGGCAAATGTTTTTTCAAAATCATTCACCGGCGAAAGGCCACGTGCCACTAATATGGTATTGATCAGTGCCGGGTCACGGTTTGCAGGATTGCCCGCAAGAAAAGGATAGAGGTCATTTGAGCCATTATCGGGAAGCGAACCTGTAGTAAGGCTATGTACATTTGGATTATAAGGCTGGTATTCTGCGAGGTCCATTAAACCCACAATAGAACGCGTGTTAATGGTACTACCTGTACGGTTTGTAACCCAAACTTCCATTTTTAAAATTTGCACCTGGCTATTTACCACGGGCAAATTTTTCATGGCAGTATTATAATTATTCCGGAAATATTGGGCTAATAAAAAGTGCCTGTTTTCATCATAATCATCCATAGTTTTTTTCACCTGTTGATTCAAACCGCCACCCTGTAAAGTCAATGATTGTTTTTGTGAGCGTTCACTTGCAATTGCTGCCGTAAAAAATAATTTGCCGAATTGTAATTGGGTTTTCACCCCAAAAAGGCTTTGCACACTGGACATGAGCGCACCCTTTGTTTGAAAAGAAATATTACCTGCTTCTACGGATTTGATAATTTCATCATCCTTTCCTTTATAATCGAGTTTCAATTGGTTTTCAAAATCAAAATTGGCTTGCGTGTTGTAGCTAATTGGCAATTTTAATTTATCACCAATATTTCCCACAACACTTACATTGGCATCCATATTAAAATCGAGGCCGCCGTTTTTACGCGCATTTTCGGGAAGTGTAGGATTTTTGATATTCTGCCCCTGGTAGCCAATACTGATATCCACGTTGCCTTGCGGCTGAATATCCACTTTCAAACCTTTTGGCCCAACACCAAATATGCGGTCAAATAAGGCAGGATAAACGCGGGGTGGAGGCCGGTAGGTTTTTCTATTGAGGTCTAAAAGTGTTCTTGAACGATAATTAAAATAATCCTGTTCACTTTGCTTCGCTTGTATTTCATAAAATTCCTGGAAAGTGAGATAAGTAGGTTTCCGGTAATAGAGATCGCCTATTTTTTCTACAATATAAAATTGATTTGTTACCGGGTCATATTCAATAGTTTGATTGATAATAGATGAATCACTCAGATAAAAAGGGTTCCTGTTTTGCCAGCTAAAAGGATCGCCACGCCTGTCTTTCAGGGGATAATGCAGGGTATCGGGTTTCTGTGCGTGTGCATGTTGCGGAATGCACAAGCTGCTTAGCCCGGTAAAAAGCAGGTAAATAATAAATTTTCTATAAGTCAATTTTAGGCAGCGATGATAATGTAAATGTGTTTTCTATAGTTATATATTTTTAAGTGCAGCTTTAATAATATCTTCCAAAGAAAGCATTTCCGCATCAGATTGAAAAACTTTTTTTACGGCAATTTCTGCAACCGATTTTGAAAGGCCGAGTGCGACTAAGGCAATACAGGCATCATCCTGCAAACTTGGCTTAAATGAACCGGCTAAATCCGGGTACGTTTGCGAATGTTGTTTTAATTTATCTTTCAAATCTACGACAATCCGTTCGGCTGTTTTTTTACCGATTCCTTTAATCATTTCCAGCCTTTTGGAATCATTTTGAATGATTGATTTAATGATCTCGTATGGCTTCATGCCACTAAGCATTACCCTCGCCGTGGATGCGCCGACACCGGATACGGTAATCAATTGAAGGAATAATTCTTTTTCTTCAATGGAAGAAAACCCATAAAGGGTTTGGCCATTTTCAAATAAATGCAGGTATGACCATAAAAATCCTTCCTCTTTATCAGCAATATAATCATAGGTATTCAGGCTTACCTGCAATTCATAACCGACTCCATTTGTTTCTACAATAACTGAAGCAGGTGTTTTCCGAATAAATTTTCCACGTATAGATGCTATCATAATGGGCTCAAAAATAAGGGTTCAATTTCTAAAACGCAATACCCTTTATTTTTCTTATTTAGATCCCTTAATAAAATAAAATAGGAGAAAAATACATTCCCTGTTTCATTTACTATCCAATTTTGATTGAAATAATTAATAGTGGTTTTATGCTTTTTCCTTTGAAGGAAAAGTAAGAAGAAAAGATCCGCCGCGGAAAGCCCTTTTCTTCTTTCGCCCTGATGAAGCTGATGAACAACGGAGGCTTCAGCTTTTGTTCCCTGGAGATATACGATGTGGTTTATTTTTTTGTGAATAGATTTTGGTTTTGCTTTTTTATTTTATAAAAATTAAAACATACTATCAACCTTGACAAATGAAAATTGATTTATTGATTTCTGAATATTATAAAATTGAAACCGGAAATATGCGCTATCTCCGGTTTCAAAAAAATATCCATTCAGGCCGCGACGGAAACAATTAACAATTATCCATTATCAATTATCAATTTTCAATTATTCTTTCACCATTCTCAGCTTCGTCACTTTCCCATTTTGTTCTACTAAAATAAAATAACTTCCCTGCGCTAATGTTCTGATTGAAAGCTTAGTGCTACTTGTATTAGAAAAATTAAACTTACTTATTTCCCTTCCATTCATATCCGTAA
>CAYXHX010000019.1:0-15868 GCA_964464835.1 uncultured Chitinophagaceae bacterium
TATTTACTCGCATCATGTTCCACTTCTGTAAAATTGGGAAAAGTATTGAAGGACAAGGAGAAGTAATATAAATAAAAAATGGCAGAGCAATATTTTGCGCAGAAAAAATATTACCAGGCCCAAACTGTTTATGAAGACATACTTCCGCTTTACAAAGGCGACACACGCTATGAAGATATGTTTTATAAATATACATTTAGTATTTATAACCAGGGATTTTATTTAAATGCGAGTGATCTTTTTAAAACCTATACTGAAAATTTTCCAAACAGTAACAGGGTTGAAGAAATGGAATATATGCGTGCATATGCGTTTTATAAATTATCCCCTAAAGTAGAACTTGACCAGACAGATACATATAAAGCGATGTCACTTATGCAAGCCTTTATTAATTCACATCCGCAATCACCCCGTGTAAAAGATGCTTCTGAGATCATTGAACTTTGCCACGAGAAATTGGAATTGAAGGATTTTAAAAGTGCCACTTTATATTATGATCTCGGATATTTTAAAGCTGCTGCCATTTCGTTTACAACTTTACTCAGCAATTACCCGGATTCTAAAATTGGAGATCAGTATGAAATTGATGCCATTAAATCCTACTTTAAATATGCCGAAAATAGTTATCCAAGTAAACAGGTAGAACGATTTGAAAAAGTCATTTCTGAAGCATCCGAATTTAAAGACCGTTTCCCCGACAGCAAATTAGCTGCCCAGGCAGAAGATTATAAAGCCCAATCACAAAATAAAATAAATCAATTACAAAATGAACAAACTAAGACGGCAGTCCAGCAGTAATATCCAGAGTGTTATTGAAGCCAAGAACCTTGCAGATATAAAGAAAAAAACAGGGAACTTATATGAATCTATCAATATTATTGCAAAGAGATCTAACCAGATCAATATTTCTATTAAAGAAGAACTTCATAATAAGCTAGAAGAATTTGCCAGCCATACGGATACCCTGGAAGAAATTCATGAAAATAAAGAGCAGATTGAAATATCTAAAGCATACGAAAGAATGCCCAATCCTGCAATTTTAGCTACGCAGGAATTCATGGAAGACAAAATCTATTTCCGCAAAAATGATGATGACCTTTTCCGCTAAATGGGAGCACTTCCATTTTATTAATATTTAAACGGCAGTTCTACTGTCGTTTTTTATTACTTTTAATTTTTATTCAAAGCCATTGGAGATATGTTGAAAGGTAAAAAAATTTTAATTGGGATCACCGGAAGTATTGCAGCTTATAAAATAATTTTATTGGTACGGATGCTGATGAAAGAAGGTGCAGAAATAAAAATCATTATGACACCGGCTTCCACCAATTTTGTTTCACCCCTTGTTTTATCTACACTCATTCAGCAAAAAGTTGCTATTGATTTTTTCAGTGAAAATACCTGGGCAAACCATGTAATGCTGGGCCGTTGGGCAGATTTGTTTTTAATTGCTCCACTTAGTGTAAACACGCTTTCCAAAATGGCCAACGGGCAATGTGATAATCTTTTACTGGCTGTATATTTATCGGCAACATGCCCTGTTGCAGTAGCTCCCGGGATGGATGAAGATATGTGGCTTCACCCTGCTACCGTTAAAAATATCCATACTTTGGAATCCTATGGAAATGTTGTAATTCCTGTAGAAAAAGGTTTTCTTGCAAGTGGTTTGCAAGGTGCTGGCAGGATGGCTGAGCCTGAAAATATTTTATTATATATTAAAGAAACCTTTTTCAGAGGAAAGGAATTGGAAGGGAAAAAAATACTTATTACTGCCGGCCCAACATACGAGGCAATAGATCCTGTGCGTTTTATAGGTAATCATTCATCCGGGAAAATGGGATTTGCTTTGGCAGATGCCTTTTATGAAAAAGGCGCTGAGGTAACCATTGTTTCAGGCCCGGTGCAGGTTCTTAAAACATACAGCGGCATTGAATTGATTTCCCTGCAAACCGCATCGGAAATGTATAATGCCTGCAATGATATTTTTGAAAATATTGATATTGCCGTAATGTGCGCTGCTGTGGCTGATTTCAGGCCGGAAACAGTAAGCAAAGAAAAAATTAAGAAAAAACAACAGGATTTGCAATTACAATTAACCCAAACCACTGACATCTTAAAATCATTGGGGCAAATAAAAAAGAATGGGCAAATGTTAATTGGTTTTGCACTTGAAACAGAACATGAAAAAGAAAATGCAGTGAAAAAATTGCATTCTAAAAATGCGGATATGATTGTTTTAAATTCTTTGCGGGATGCCGGTGCTGGTTTCGGGAAAGATACAAATGCAGTTACTATAATTGATAACATGGGAGATGAAATTGAAATTCCACTTTCTTCAAAAAAAGAGGTGGCGGAAAAAATTGTACAAATTATTATACAAAAAATACATGCTTAAAAAAATTATTGCTCTTTTATTTATCACACTATCGGTACATACCGTGCAATCACAGGAGTTGCAGGCAAAAGTAAGTGTACTCGCGCAACAAATTGGCACAACTGTAAATCCTAAAATATTTACAACGCTACAATCACAATTGACAGATTTAATCAATAACAGGCGTTGGAGCAAAGCCACTTTTTTGCCACAAGAAAAAATCCAATGCAGCTTTTTATTGAACATTACAAGTGTTGTTGAAGATAATGTGTATAAAGCTACGCTCACTATTCAAGCCGCAAGGCCTGTATATGATGCAATGTATCAATCTGCATTAATCAATTACCAGGATGCGGATCTTACTTTTAAATATATAGAGTACCAGCCTGTGGAATTCAATGAAAACCGTGTACAGGGAACAGATCCACTCAGTGGCAATCTTACTGCTACCATTGCTTTTTATATATATACCATTCTTGGCCTCGACTTCGATTCATTTTCCCCGAAAGGCGGGCAAGCATTTTTCCAATCAATGCAGAATATTGTTACCAATGCACCTGATTCAAGAAATATCAGTGGTTGGAAATCATTTGATGGTAGCAGGAACAGGTATTGGCTGGCATCCAATTTGAATGATGTGAAATACAATATTATTCATGATATTATTTATACGTATTATCGTTCAGGTTTAGATTATTTATATTCCGATGAAGCTACAGCACGTGAAAAAATTTTAGATGCCCTTACAAAATTGGAGCGTTTCAACAAGGAAAATCCCGGAACCATGTTTCCATCTTTTTTCCTGCAAAACAGGTCTGATGAACTTGCAGGTATTTTTACAAAAGCAGACCCGTTAACCAAAGCAAAAGCCCTGCAACTATTATTACAATTGGATATTGGAAACAGTGATAAATACAATGCCGCATTAAAATAATGAAATCCATCGTCTTAATTTTTTTATTAGCGCTTGCAGCTTGTTCTGAAAATAAGCCCATGCCTGTCGGTGTTTTACCCATTGATAGCATGAAGGTGATTGTATGGAATTTGATTCAGGGCGGAGAATTATCTTCGATTCAATACCCGGGATATAAAGATAGTTTTAATAAAAAATCTATGATACTGTTTGAAAAAATTTTAGCAGGCCATCATTTGGATAAAAATTCTTTTTTCAAAAGTTTTGATTACTATAGCCAACATCCTGATTTGAATAAAATTTTGTTTGATTCCATACAAGCATATTCCAATCGGCAACGTAGCAAAATTTATGATGAAGCGAAATAAGTTTTTTAATCCTTATGGCAATATTTTCCCTCTATAATCTTGTTTATAATATTTGAAATTTCTTCCGCCTCATTGATGATCATCAAATGTGACCCTCCTTTTATTTCATAATCACTATGTACATTCCGATGTGGGATGATATGGTCAGATGTGCCATGTATATGAATGCAATTTGATGGGGCAATTTTATTTTTCCAATTGATGATTGAATCAAGCGCCCATGTATTAAAATGCACGTCACTTTTCTCAATAATTTTTTGATAAATATCTTTTGCTTTTTCTGTATCCGCCCCAAATAAGCGGGAGGAATGCAGCATAAACCATCTTTGCAATCTTCCCGGGACCCATCTATGAATCGGAAGATATTTCCCCAAATTATACGCAAGTGGAAATTCGCTTTTAATTTTTACAGAAGAAACAAGGATGGATAAAATATGTGGAAATTGTTTGGCAATTTCTGTAGCGATCATGCCTCCAAACGACATACCAATAACAACAGCATGGTCAGGTATATAGGCATTTTTAAATCGTATAGCATAAGCTTCCAATGTTTCGCTTTTGAAAGGAGGAAGCCAATGTAAAAAAATGGGTTCTGCATTTTTTATTTTCAAAAATTGGAAAACTGTTTCATCAGCACCTAAACCGGAAATATAATAAACTTTCATGGACGATTTCCTTATTTCAATTTTGAAGATGAATAGTTCAAAACATTTGTTTGAAATAAAAATAAAAAAAATCCCGCAATACAGCGGGATTTAAATAATATGAATGAGTAGTATAATTTATTTTCCTGGAATTGGCAACGCTGGTGGAGTATACATCAACAACTTCCACATCAAAAATCAAATTTGAAAAACCCGGAATCGGACCCGATGCCTGTTCGCCATAACCCAAAAATGCAGGGATAATAATTTTACCTTTACCTCCTTTTCCAAAATAAGTAATCCCTTCCTGGATACCTTCAATCATCGGCCTGCCACCACCCCCAACACTTACTTCAAGCAAAGTAGTATCGCCTTTTGGATCTGTATTGGTTTCAAACTGAAAGCCTGTACTTTGAAGCGAGCCTTTATATTTCACACTTGCCGTTTTACCTGAATCCACTTTGTTGTTTACATCCCCGGGATTTTCGATAATTACAAAAGCGCCACTCTTTGTTTTTTGTGCTTTCTCTTTCCATCCCTGTTTGGTTACATAGTCTTCGGCGCTTTTTATTTCACGTTGCCTTTCATTTTCCAACTCCTTTTCATAATCTGCTTTAATTTCTTCTTCAGTATTATAAGCAGCAAGCACTTTCATCTTACAAACTATATTCCTGTTACTTGCAAAAATACTGTCATATTTTTCAATAGCTTTTCTTTTTACAAGTGTATCAATACTCAATACAACGATGACACTATCCCCTACCTTACACTTCGGCAGAATTTCCATAAAAGAATATGCTGCGCCTTTGGAAGTATCAATTTTCATAAAACCAGGTATTTTACCCCAGGTAGTATTTAAAATTGTATCGTGGTATTCAGGAATACTGAATTCAATATTCACTTTTACAAATTTTCCCGCCTCCAGTTTTGCACCTTCTTTTGAAGGGAAAATTTTATACGCAAGCCCCGTATCGGTTTTGTCGTAATTCACCTTGCAGGATGCCATCAATAAAATAGCAGCAACCGCAAGCATCATTTTTTTCATGTGTTTGTTTTTTTTAAAATTATTGTAATTGATCCTGGTATTCTTTCAAAACTTTTTTAAATATAAATATATTTTCCTGCAAGCTTTTTTTACTATTTCCACCGGCAGCATTCAGGTGGCCACCACCATTGAAGTGATTGCGGGCAAATTTATTAACATCAAAGTTGCCTTTACTGCGAAAACTCCATTTTCGTTCTTCTTTCCGGTCAATCAATAAGGCGCCGAATTGAATACCTTTAATGGTGAGTAAATAATTGACAAGGCCTTCTGTATCCCCGGTTTTAATATTATATTTCATTATATCAGATCCTGGAATGGCCATCAATGCCGTATTCAAATCATACATCACATCAAGGTGATTGAGCAATGCATTTCCAATAAATCGCAACCTGTCTTCGGAGAAATTATCATATAGGTTTTCAAAAATTTTTGAATGATTTATTCCCAAATCCATTAAGTGTGCCACTACCCTATGTACATGTGCAGTTGCAGCAGGAAATCGAAAAGAACCCGTATCCGTTAATAATCCTGTATAAATACAAGTAGCAATTGTTTTGTCCAATACTGTTGCAAAGGGTGAAGCCACAATAAAATCGTAAATCATTTCACAGGTGGAACTTTTATACACATTGCTTTCTCCAAAAGTAAAAGCGGACTCCTGTGGTTGCTGATGATGATCTATTAAAACTTTTATACAATCCAAATCGGTTAAGATTTTTTCCATTTGTTTTGTCCTGTGAAGCACATTAAAGTCCACACAAAAAAGTATTTCAGTCTTCTTTAAAATATTTTCAGCTTTTTCTTTATTCGACTCATAATCCAATACATTCTCAACGCCCGGCATCCAGTTTAAAAATCCTGCCCAATTTGTAGGAGAGATGACTGTCACCTGGTGCCCCAATGCCATTAAGAAATGATATAAACCCAAAGATGCACCCATCGCATCGCCATCCGGCTTTTGATGTGCCGTAATGACAATATTCTTTGGTTCTTTTAAATGAAAATAAATTCCTTGAATGGATTGCATAATCAGAATGTGCGCAAAATTGCTGCATTCAGTCCATTCATACAAATCAATTTTAATTGTATTCTTCAGAAATTTCTTTTTTGATGTTAAACTTTACATAGGAAACAATTTGAAATTGAATTGAATCCACTTAGTTTTGCGCCAAATTTTTAAAATGACAAACAGGACTTTCACCATGATAAAACCGGATGCAACATCAAAAGGCTTTACCGGTGCAATTTTAGACAAGATACTTAAAAGTGGTTTTACAATTAAAGCCATGAAATGGACAAAACTCACTCGTGAACAAGCCGGGGCTTTTTATGAAGTACATAAAGAAAGGCCCTTTTATGATGAATTAATCGCCTTTATGAGTAGCGGGCAAATAGTAGCTGCTATTTTGGAAAAAGAAAATGCCGTTGCAGGTTTCCGGGAATTGATTGGCGCTACGGATCCCGCAAAAGCTGCCGATGGTACCATTCGTAAAGAATTTGCATCTTCAATGGGTGAAAATGCGGTACATGGTAGTGACAGTGATGAAAATGCGGCTATTGAAGGAAACTTTTTCTTTAGTGATTTGGAGAGGTTTTAAAAAAACCTCTTTTTATTAACTGATCAATTTATTTTCCTATATAGATAATTTTATAAATCGTTCCCTGCACATCATCACTCACGTAAAGTGCACCATCGGGGCCTTGTGCAAGCCCGCATGGGCGATGTTGTGCATCACTGGAACTTTTTATTTCTTTGATACCTGCAAAATTATCTGCAAAAATTTCCCAATCAGAAGTAGCTTTTCCATTTTCAAAAGGCTGAAATGCAACGAGGTAGCCCTTTTGAGGTAATGGCGACCTGTTCCATGACCCATGAAAGGCTATGAAAGCGCCATTCTTATATTTTTCCGGGAATTGATTTCCTGTATAAAATAGCAATCCATTCGGCGCCAAATGCGCCGGGTAAGAGGCTGTGGGATCAATGGCTTTTTTACCTCCTTCTTTTTTCCCATCGCCGCCATATTCAGGGCTAATTATTTTTTTATGAACAATACCATCATAATAAATATATGGCCAGCCACAATCAGCGCCGGGGGTAATTGCATATAAACATTCTGCCGGTAATTCGGCGCTTTGTTTTTCCGTATAAAGATTGGGATATAAATCATGCAATTGGTCACGGCCATGTTGCATTACAAATAATTGATTTAAATGTGTATTCCAGTCAAGCCCAACTACATTTCTTAACCCGGTTGCATAGCGAATGCCTTGTTTGTAAGATTGATTCAATTGGTTTGATTTAAATTGCCAAATACCTCCTGCCCTTTCGAGAATTGGGCACGGATTCATTCCTTTTGAACCTTTACTTCGGTCATCTTCCTGGCAGGAATTGGAGTAAGCGCCTATATTCACATAAATATTTCCGCTGTTATCTAAGGTGATTGATTTGGATGAATGTTGATTACGGCTTTCTAATCCCATAACTATTTTTTCTGGCTGAGATGGATTAATGACTTCAAAATTTTTATTTAATGCATACCTGAAAACTTCTTCATCAGATGAAGCATATAAATAATCATCTTTAATCGCAATGCCGGTACCACCATAGTTTCCAAAACCCTTTTGTATATATTTATTGTCGCTTGTTTTTTGGAGAAATATAATTCCTTTTCCATTTTTTGGTGATTCCAGTTTTACATAAATATTTCCATTTGGCGCTACTGCAATATGGCGTGCATTGCCGATTTTATCTGCAATGATTGTTGCAGTAAACCCTTTGGGCAAAATGAGCCCTGAAGTATTCGCCTTACTATTGTCTTTTGTATTTAAAGAATCTGCTTTTTCATTGCTTCCGGCATTACCAATACCAGAACCACAGGAAAAAATGGTAGCCAAAGCAAAAATTAAACATGTGCCCGGTAAATAGAATATCTTTTTCATAATAAACAATTTAAAAGAGAAAGCATCAAGCGTTTTCTTTATACTTTTCCAATACATCCATGAATTTTTTTAACTCTATCTCTGAACCAATTGAAATTCTCAAGCTATTTTCATAAAATTTTTCTGAGGATAAATCATAAACCTCAATTTTATTTACATGCAGAAATGATTTCATGTGTTGTGCATCCGTGAATTTAACTAATAAAAAGTTTGCATCTGATGAAAAAATATTTAGAATAAATGAAAAATGCTGCAATTCGCGCGCCAAAGCATTTCGCATTGCGACAATAGTTTTGATATTTTTATTTACATCATGCACTTTTAGTAATGCAGCTTGCAAAATATCTATGGAAGGTTTTTGCATCATTTTCCCGAAAGGCAGTTCATATAAAACTGAAATAATTTCCGGGTCGGCAAAAGCCATTTCAATTTCCAATCCCGCCAAACCCCATGCATGGTTGAAATCCTGGCAAACTATAAGATTTGGGTATTCATTTAATTCAGAAAGAAAAGACTTGTGTTTTGAAAAATTTATATAAGCTTCATCTACAACTACAAGTCCATTAAAATTGTTTAGGATCATTTCTATATCATCATGCAGCATATTATTTCCGGTAAAATGATTGGGCGAAGAAAGCCAAATGATTTTCGACTTTTCATCCACCACTTTTTCCAAATGAATCATATCTAATTGCTGATGTTCATTCAATGAAACTAAATGAAAATTAATTTCATTCACCATCGCAAGCTGTATCATTTCATGTGGTGCTGGCGTACAAAAAATAATATTGTCTTCCCGTTCACAAAAGCTTCTGAGCAGGATATCTACAATAGAAAAACGGCCTGCTGAAATAAATATATTTTGTTTTGAAACCTTTTTAATACCGGCAATAGATGTTTTTATTTCCATTAAATCGGCTGAGTTTGTAAAACGATTATACCATTTAAGGGATGGGGACCCAAGGCCATTTTCATTGGCATAAAGATGGATATTGCCGTTTTGAAAATGAATTTTCTTTTGAATATTATTTTCCAGGAAATATTTTATTCGGTTGTTCAATAATGGATGGATAGGCATCCTTAAAAGTAATAAGAATCACAGATAAAATAAAATTCTGCAAACTTAACTTTTGGGTTCTACTCCCAACAACCTTTTCCTTTTACCCCTGTAACTATAAAAAATTGATAAGGCAGGCCCTATTATAAAATAAGAAAGCCCGGAAAATCCGGCATGATTATCTGAAAGGAATACTGAAAGCACTATGGAGAATAAACCAATGCTTACCATGATTACATTCTTGTACAATTTTGATTTAGTATCAAACAATTCAGAAGCATTTAAATCCAATTCAATTCTTTTTCTAAAAGCATGTAAATACATAAAAAAGAAAAGCAGGTAAATGGAAATAAATCCCAAACCATAAATGGTCATCAATTTCCCGATATCGCCCTGCTTCATGATGAAAGGCGATTTTCCAATGCCATAAATTTGATCGCTGAAAATAAGTGTAAATAAAAATTTTAAAGGATATACATAAAACAATACCAGGAAAATTAATGTGCAATTCAGTGCGATTGTTACCAGGTCATGCATACCATATTGCCTGAAAAAAATATTTTGTTCATACCAAATAACCATTAATAATAAAAAACTAATGCCAAATGCAAAAAACCCGCGCATGGTTACGAGCAGTTCTTCAAAACTTTTTGGGACTTCGAGGGAAACAATCAGTAAAGTAACTGCAAATGCAAAAACCGCGTCACTGAAAGCTTCTACTCGCATTACCTCTTTTCCTCTCAGGCGAAAAGATGGATTTTTATTTTCCAGCCGTTTTCCGATTTCTTTTCTAAACATGTTTATTAAAAAATGAAAGATAATTTTTTTCTAAGATAATACAGAAGGAATTATTTTTTGCAGATAAAAAAGCCAGGCATTTCTGCCTGGCGTTGACAACTCATCTATCCCCCTCAAAAAAGATTTGTCGTCAAACAAAAAAACCGGGAACACAACTAATTTTTCTTTATGGCTTTTGAAATTTTAATATTGATTCCATACGTTTGAATAAATAATTTTCCCAGGCCAATACCACTTAGCGGATATTGATAATAAGGTTCCGCACTTAATTTCCATTCACTACCCAAATTTTGTGTGTATCCAACCCCTACTGATAAGTTTGAAAAAAAATTATCTGAACCTTTTTTATATGACCTGGAAAGTTCATTAAATGTTTCATTTTCTTTCAACATATAATTATATGATTCGCTATGAATCACATTGGTAACCAGGTTTGCAGTAACAAAAAAATGAGAAGTTGTTTTTGAACTAAAATTATAAATCACATTGAGTGGAATTTGTGTAATAGATGCTTCTCCATTGAGGCTAACCAATCTCGTTCCTTCAGGTGTTTTGATAATGTCCTGGTTGAACTCTTTCCCACGGGCATTAAAATATTTTTTGACAAATAAAACACCAGTTTCGATATCTATATTTTTATTTACATTGTATCCTAATAACATTCCGAGTGAATACCCGGTTTTATCAATCGGTTGTGTTTTAACGGAGGAAAATGATGGCCCGGCAGAAATGGCGAGATAAAAACGATCTTTTGGTTTTAGTTGAATTACTGAACGCTTTGAATTATTATTTTCAACTATATTTCCTGCAATAATTTCTTTTTTCCCTAAAATGCTATTCAATGGTAAGGGCAAAAGAGATGCGGCTTCTATAATTTTCTTATCAGCAGGATTGAGCGCAAGCGCGTCACTATTATTCAATTGCACTGTTTTCCCGGCAACAATTGGCAGATAAGTATTTGGCTGCAAATCGGGTTTTGTAGCATTTTCATTTGAGGATAATAATTGTTGGGAAAATACTTCATTCTGTTGGCGTACAATATTCGAATTTTCCTGGCCAATATTATTCATAACATTGCCTGCAGTTTCAGCTTGTTTATTTTCAGTGTGTGGTATAATTGGATAACCAGGATTAGCCTGGCCTTGTTTTGGAGATTGAACGACAGGTTTGTCTTCTTTTAAGTTCCCGGAACCTGTTGAATGAAAATAATCAGTGAACATGATTCCTGCCGGAATTAACAGCAATAATAATAACCATGCATAGCGCCATTTATTGGTTTGGTTTGGTTTGGCAAGAAATGGTGTAGTAATTACCGGGGCCTTAATTCTATTGAGGACAGATTCCCAATTTTCATTGTCCGTTTTAAGCGGATAATTCTCGCCGGCCTCTCTGAATAAATCATCACTATATTTTTTGTGCTCGTCCATGGTTATTTTTCAATTTCATTGAAATCTTTTTGCAAAAATTTTTGCAATGAATGTCTTGCTTTTGATAAGCTTGATTTGGATGTGCCTACTGAAATTCCAAGCGCATTCGCTATTTCCTGATGCGAAAACCCATCAATCACATACAGATTGAAGACTGAGCGGTAAGATGGGGGCAACATTTTAATATATCCTATCAATTCTTTATATAAAACCTGCATATCCGAGGCAAGTCCTGATGTTCTCGACTCCCAAACATAATCCGGGATTTCTTGCGGATTTTGTTTGTTTTTTCTTTTTCTCAACTCATCAATTGCCGTATTTGCGATTATTCTTTTTATCCACCCAAGCAGCATATGTTCTACCTGGGCTTCTTTTGTACATTTAAAACTATCAATATTCTTAAAAACCTTTACAAATCCATCATTCGCAATATCAGAAGCCAATTCATAATCAAACAAATACCTGTATGCAATTTTTAAAGCATATCCATAAAATTTTTCATAAAGTAGTTTTTGGCTATTATGATCATTTTTTTTGCAATGCTCAATTATTTCATGCAGTTTATCCAAACTTTTTATATGATGGATGATTAAAAAATACGTAGAAAAAGCAGCCCGGTTGCCTCTTTACAAATTTACTTTTTTGATGCATACAAAGCGCAATATGAATACATTTTATTCTTTTTAAAAACTGGTATTATTTTGGCTAAAGTAATGCTTTAAACTTCCACTTATGAAAAAGGCATTAATTCTTATTTGCATAGCAGTATTCCCATTGGCAAACATTTTTGCACAAAAAATTGATAGCATTTATTTTCATTTATACACAGACAGCCTGAAAAAAGGCGTACACAATTATATAAATGTGGATGGCAAAATGGACAATGGGCGGTTCATTCCTCTTGACAACAGGCAAATTATTTTTTGGAGTGATGCCGGCATCTGGGAAGGCAATGACCTAATAATTGACAGGGATTTTGCCGGTGATGCCATTAAAATAAAAGCTACACTTCGGGAAAATCCGATTATTACAAAAGAAATTCTATTGTATATAAAGAAAAAACCTGACCCGGATAAACTGCCCCCGCCTGAATTGAACCGATTAAAAAAATAAAGAGCTTTTTCTGAAGCCCAACATAAATATAAGCTCCATTATCCTGGTATTTTAATTTACACTGTGCGAAAAATTCTTCCTCGCTCTTACTTCATTGCATTTTGTATTTTTACTGCCAGAATTCTAAAAATGAAATATTTTAAACACGCCTTATTTTTTTCAAAATATTTTTTAGCGTTAATTCCAACTTTATTTTGTAGTTATAATGTTTCTGCACAAATGCCCAAAAATGGATTGGATGTAAAACATTATGCATTTTATATTACACTGAATGATAGTACCAATAATATTGTTGGAAAAGCAATAATATCAACCGGCTTCACTGAAAAGATAAACTATGTGCAATTAGACCTGGTAAAAAAAAATAAAGAAGGCAAAGGCATGCTCGTGCATTCTGTTTTAAAAAATAATATACCAATAAAATTTTTCCAGGATTCACAACATCTAGTGATTTTGGACAATGGATTACCCGGTATGGTAAATATTTACACCATCAATTATGAAGGCATTCCTGCAGATGGCTTAATCATCAGCAAAACCAAATTTGGCCAACGAAGTTTTTTTGCAGATAACTGGCCAAACCGTGCACACAATTGGATACCATGTAATGACCATCTTTCCGACAAAGCAACTGTAGAATTTATGGTTACGGCGCCTGATCATTACCAGGTTGTTTCCAATGGAAAAGTAATAGAAGAAACAAGTCTTCCGGGTAATATGAAATTTACACATTGGTCTGAATCTACGCCATTACCCACAAAAGTAATGGTGATAGGTGTTACACGGTTTGCAGTTCAGCAAACCGGCGAAGTAGATTGTATTCCAGTATCATCCTGGGTATATCCCGAAAATAGGGATAGTGGTTTTTCACATTATGCAATTGCCAAAAATATTTTGCAATGGTATCAGACACATGTTGGCGCTTATGGTTTTGAAAAACTCGCCAACGTGCAGTCCAAAACAATTTTTGGTGGAATGGAAAATGCCGGCTGTATTTTTTATTTTGAAAATTCAGTAAATAGTAAAGGCCTTGAAGCTTTGTTTGCACATGAAATTGCACATCAGTGGTTTGGCGATAATGCTACAGAAACAGACTGGCCGCATCTTTGGCTCAGTGAAGGTTTTGCCACATATATGACCGATGTATTCTTTGAAAATAAATATGGTAAAGATACATTGAAAAGTATGCTTCAAACGCAACGGGAAGAAGTGCTTTCTTTTTATAAAAAATATAAAACGCCAGTAATAGATACAACTTCAAAAAATAACCTGATGCATCTACTCAATGCAAACAGTTATCAAAAGGGCGCATGGGTTTTACACATGTTACGCAATAAATTGGGTGACAGTATATTTTGGAAAAGTATTCGGCTGTATTATAAAACATATGCAGGAAGTAATGCATCAACCAAAGATTTACAAAAAATATTTGAGCAGGCAGCTCACCAAAACCTGGCAACTTTTTTCCATCAATGGCTTTACATACCCGGTCAACCGGAATTGAAAATTCAATGGAGTTATCATTCAAAAGTCAAAAAGGTATTTGTACACATAGAACAAATGCAACAGGATTTATTTGACTTCTCATTGCAGATCAGTTTGGTAAATGGAAATAAAAAATTAATGAAAACCATTTCAATAAAAAATAAAATAACTGAAATATCACTTCCTCTTTCTTTTATTCCAAATGAAATAAAAATTGACCCGGGAGTGAATTTGTTATTTGATTTAATTGCCTTGGAAAAAACAATCCATTAAAAAGTTCAATCCAAGAACAAAAAGCCAAAATGCGATGCGACATTGGATAAAAAAGGAAACTTGTACGTTCTCAAAATGGAATAATGTAATTTTGCAAAATAATTAATTATATGCCAGATTCCATAGAAAGCGCAATTGAAGATATTAAAAAAGGAAAATTAATCATTGTCGTTGATGATGAGGACCGTGAAAATGAAGGCGACTTCATTACTGCCGCAGCAAATGCCACTCCTGAAGTAATTAATTTCATGAGTAAAGAAGGCCGTGGGCTCATTTGCACGCCCATTACAGAGAAGCGTGCCCAGGAACTTGATCTTGATTTAATGGTATCCAATAATACCGCACTTCATGCAACGCCCTTTACGGTTAGTATTGATTTATTAGGCCATGGCTGCACCACAGGTATAAGCGCACATGATCGAAGCAAAACCGTTCTCTCTTTAATTAATCATAAAACAAAACCCACCGACCTCGGCAGGCCGGGGCACATATTTCCGCTTCGCGCCAAAGATGGGGGTGTACTTCGCAGAGCCGGCCATACAGAAGCAACTGTTGACCTTGCAAGGCTTGCAGGCTTTGCTCCCGTGGGGGTACTTGTAGAAATAATGAATGAAGACGGCACTATGGCAAGGTTGCCGGAACTGGAAATTATCTCCAAAAAATTTGACCTTAAAATAATCACCATTAAAGACCTGATAGAATACAGGTTGAAATCAGATTCGTTAATCGAAGAAATTGTAGATGTGGATATGCCAACAAAATACGGCAATTTCACGCTTTATGCATTCAAAGAAAAAATAACAGGCGGTGAACACCTTGCACTCACAAAAGGCACATGGGAAGAAGGAGAGCCAATTCTTACACGCGTACACTCCAGTTGCTTTACAGGTGATATTCTCGGAAGTTTTCGTTGCGATTGTGGCGATCAATTGCATACAGCCATGAAAATGGTAGAAAAAGAAGGGAAAGGCGCAATATTATATATGAACCAGGAAGGCCGTGGCATCGGTTTAATAAATAAATTAAAAGCCTATAAATTACAGGAAGAAGGTATGGATACAGTAGAAGCCAATCTCTACCTGGGTTTTGGCATGGATGACCGGGACTATGGCGTAGGCGCTCAAATACTTCGTCAACTTGGTATCACTAAATTAAAACTCATGACCAACAACCCTAAAAAAAGAGCAGGGTTGATGGGATATGGTTTGGAAATAGTAGATATCATTCCAATAGAAATTAATGCAAACCCCCACAATGAAAGTTACCTGAAAACAAAAAGAGATAAGCTCGGCCATAAAATCCTTTCAGGGAAATAATTTTTTAAACTTGATACACGTATAAATATATCATGGACAAAAATAAACCCCGCCTTGATATTGTAAATATTGTGTTGGAAGAATGTATTCTTGCTTACCCTGTTTCTTCATTTAT
>CAYXHX010000020.1:0-9382 GCA_964464835.1 uncultured Chitinophagaceae bacterium
GTCCGGATGTATAAATTACATAACTGCTTGTCCATATTTTTTTGGCAATGGGAAATTCAAGCCCCCACAAATACCCGATGCATGAAAGGATTACGCCCCATGCAAAAAGAGTGGAAACCATTTCATAGGTCTTTCCTTTTTTCAAAATAAAATTACCCACCAAAAAGCCTATAAGCACCTGCACTATTGCAGGCAAAGTACTGGTTAATCCTTCGGGATCAAATACAACACCTTCGCCACGGTACATGTGTACATCACCAATAATGGCTTTATCTATAGCAGTGCCGAAATATCCGCTCAAACTATACGGGTCTCCCGGTGTTCCCAGGAAATGGCAAAGCCCCCAATACAATAATAATATTAGAATGCCAATGAAAATAACAGTCTTTTGTTTAAAGAAATAGGCGATGAGAGATGCAAAAAAATAACACAATGCAATACGTTGCAATACACCCAATGTACGGATGCCGTGGATCATGCCATCTTCACCAATCCATTCCCAGGGTTTGAAAACGATCCGGTTTTGCTGCCACATTAAAAATGGGCTCCAATTTAAAAACAAGCCTATAAAAAAAATGAGCAATGTTCTTTTAATTACTTTTTTAAAAAATGCATTATTGCCTGCTTCCCGCAAGCGCGGCATTACAAATGCCATGGCATTGCCAACAGCAAACAAAAAAAATGGAAATACAAGATCTGTGGGAGTGCAGCCTTCCCATTTTGCATGATCTAAAGGTGCGAAAATATGTTCCCATGAGCCTGGGTTATTTACCAAAATCATAAGGGCGACAGTTGCGCCACGGAAAACATCGAGGGAATAATACCGTTGTTTCATCTTCTATTTGTTATGGTTTTTTGGATACATGGTTTCGGTTGTTGGTAAACAATATGCTGTTTCTTTCATGTATTTTAATTAAAGTGGGAACGCTAAAGTTAATCATACATTATACAATTCCGATTTTTTTTACGTTTAAGAATGATGATGGTTTCCAATTTAAATTTATCCCTTCCTTCACTTATCAAAATCATTATATTTGCCCCTTTAAAAAAGCAGTCAGGTTCAATAAGATATACAACCGGCATTTTTATAAAATGGATGCCGGTATTTTTTATGGTATGTGACTGAGATGGCGAAGCTTTGCATATTCAACAATTGTAATACTTTCGCAACATTAAATTTTTCTACCTGATTATTAATGATTTTATTTGTTAACCCCGGATACTAACTTTTACGTTTTTACCAATATGAAAAAAATTCTTTTTCTCGCTTTATTTTTTATCGCAGCATACTCACAAGCCGGCGCTCAAACCCTGATGACACAAGACCTTCGGGAAATTAAAGTGGACCAGCTTAGCGATGCGGATATTTTATATTATTATAATAAAATGCAGGCGGCCAATATTACGATGGACCAGGCAGCCCAGATTGCGGCAGCGAAGGGCATGCCTGCTGAAGAAATTGCAAAATTGCAACGGCGTGTAAACAGCCTCATTGCTTTGCAAAATGGTGCATCAAAAACCACTGCAAACCCTACTACACTTTTAAATAATGACAGCCTTCTTTCGCAACGGCAACAGAATAAATTGAATTTGCAAATACAGGAGAATGATGTTGATAAACGTATTTTCGGTTCTGAATTATTTTCCAATTCTGCCATGGGTTTTGAACCCAATTTAAGAATTGCCACACCTGTCAATTATATATTAGGCCCCGATGATGAATTGAGTATAGATGTATATGGGGTTTCCGAAACGCATTACAAACTGAAAGTTACACCGGAAGGTTCTATTTATATTCCAAACGTAGGCCCTGTGTATGTTGCAGGCCTTACTGTGGACCAGGCAAGCGCAAAAATTACCAATAAACTTTCCTCCACAATTTATAAGGCAATCATTACAGGAAGTACCAAAGTACAGGTAAGCCTTGGGAATATCCGTAGTATCCAGGTAACAATAATCGGGCAGGCCAAACAGCCAGGTACTTATACGGTTTCATCACTTGCTACAGTTTTCAATGCATTGTATGTTTGTGGAGGGCCATCGAGAAATGGCTCATACAGGAAAATAGAATTGATCCGGAATAATAAACTCTTCCAGGTAATTGATTTGTATGATTTTTTATTAAAGGGAAGTATGGAAGACAATGTGCGATTAATGGACCAGGATGTTATCCGTATTCCATATTATGAAGGCCATGTGGCGGTTGGCGGACAAGTGAAGCGGGAAGGTATTTTTGAAATCATGCCGGGCGATAAATTACAGGAAATTTTAGATGCTGCCGGCGGTTTTACTGATTCAGCATATAAATCTTCCATTAAAATAACCCGATTAACAGATCGGGAAAAATCTGTTGAAGATGTAAAAAGCGAGAACTATGCAAATTTTATTTTAAAGGGGGGCGATTCCTTATCCGTGAATAAAATTTTAGACCGTTATTCCAATCGCGTACAAATTACCGGGGCAGTAATGCGGCCTGGTGAATTTGAACTATCAGATGGACTCACACTCAGTGGACTGATACAAAAAGCAGATGGCCTCAAAGAAGATGCATTTTTAAAGAGAGGAATTATTCGCAGGTTGAAGCCCGACCTTAGTCTCGAAATGCTATCATTTGATGTAAATGGAATTGTCCAAAAAACAGAACCGGATATTTTATTACAGCGGGAAGATTCTGTAGTGATATCTTCGATATTTGATTTGCGGGACCAATATACAATCAGTTTACAAGGGCAGGTAAGAAACCCGGGGATTTATGTTTTTAAAGATAGCATGTCTTTGAAAGATGCCATTTTTGAAGCAGGAGGTTTTTCTGAAGCAGCGAATGGGAAAAGAATTGAAGTGGCACGGCGTGTAACCAATGCAGATCCGAATTCTACAGAGATTGCAAAGACTTTTGAAATAGATGCAGAAAAAGATCTTGATAAGGAAGGAAGTAATTTTTACCTCAAACCGTATGATGTAATTATTATCCGGAATAATCCAGGATATTTTGTTCAAAAATCAGTAACAGTTAGCGGAGAAGTGTTGTACCCGGGCAATTATGTGATTAATTCCAATGATGAAAAATTAAGTGATGTAGTAAAAAGAGCCGGTGGCTTGAAATATACAGCCGACCCGGTAGCAACTTCCCTAAAACGCATGAATAAAATTGATACATTAACTGCTTTAAAAACTCGTAATGTAGAGAAATTGGCTTTATTCGGTTTAATGGATTCTACACTTACAGATTCCATTCACAGGGAAGTAATGAAACCGTATGATTTAATAGGAATTAATTTAGAAGAAGTTTTACAAAAACCCGGAATTACGAATGACCTTATTCTTGAAGACGGCGATGTGATTTTTGTGCCAAAGAAAAACCAGGCAGTAAAAGTGCGTGGCGAGGTTTTATTTCCTACTCAATTTGCTTTCCAGGAAGGAAAAAATATGAAATATTATATCAATAAAGCAGGAGGATTTTCAGGTAATGCTGTCAGGAGACGTGCATTTGTATTGGCCGCAAATGGTAATGCAAGGGTAGTGCGACACTTTCTCTTTTTCAAGAGTTACCCGGAAATTAATGCCGGAGATGAAATTTTTGTACCGGGTGTAGATAAAACACGTGGCAGGCTTTCCACCGGTGAAGTAGTTGGATTAACTACATCTATTGTTTCACTGGTATCTGTAATATTATTGGTAATAAATAATTTGAAATAAAAATTTTCATTTTTCTATAATTGAAAAAATATGACTGAACAATCATCCACTCCAAAAGAAATTTCCCTTACAGGGGCTGTGGAAGGATTGAAAAATCTTTTTAAATTTTTCCTCTCCAAATGGGTGATCATTTGCATTATTGGTTTTTCGGGTGCAGGATTAGGCTTGTTGTACGGTTGGCTGGAAAAACCAAGATATGAAGCGGTTCTTACTTTCTCCACAGATGATGATAAAGGAACTGCAACAGGCATTATGGGTATTGCAGCACAATTTGGAATCAATCTCGGTGGTGTTGGCGGCGTTTTTTCCGGAGATAATATTCTTTCACTTATTTCTTCACAAAAAATAATGAAAGAAGCATTATTCAGTACCACAAATGTCAAAGGGAAGGAGGAAAATTTATTAAGTATTTATTATGAATCTTCGGGCATGAAAAAATCTTTTCGAAAAGATACCGTATTGCAAAAAGTTTCATTTCCGCTTCACCAGGATCCTGCTACATATAGCCGTGTTCAGGATAGCGTATTGCAATTAATCCTAAAAGATATTTCGAAAAAAGTACTTGTGGCCGACAGGCCGGATAAGCGAGTATTACTATATAATATAACTGTAATAAGCCCGAGTGAAACTTTCTCCAAAGAATTTACAGAAGAATTAATTACAAGAGTAACGGATTTTTATATAGCCAGCAGTACTCAAAGATCATTTCAAACTGTGCAGGTGCTGCAGGAGCGCGCTGATTCAATCAAAAGAGCCTATGATGCTGCATTGATGGGAAGGGCGGAATTATCTGATGCAAATCTCAACCCGGCATTTCAATCACCATTGGTAGGCATTCAAAAGAAGCAAACGGATATTACTGTACTTGCCACGGCTTATGGCGAATTATTGAAAAACCTGGAACTCTCTAAATTTAATTTATTACGCGAAACACCTTTGATACAAGTGATAGATGAACCGATGCTTCCGCTGAAAGTTATAAAAACAGGCCGCTTGCTCGGCATGATTTATGGCGGCTTGCTCGCAGGATTCTTATGCCTATGTTATCTCAGTTTTGTATATATGCTGCGCAATGAAAAATTGCATGCAGAACAACATATATCGGATTAAGGAGTGAATTTTAATTTTGTTTTTTACGGAAAAAACTGAATGCCTTTTTATACAAAATTAGCATCTACCTGGAGTACCATAAAGAAGAGCGCCATTGCAGAAAACTTCTTTATTCTTGGCAGCATTCAATCCATAAACCTATTGCTGCCATTGGTTCTTACGCCATATTTAATTCGGGTGCTCGGCTTGCTCAATTTTGGAAAAATAACTTTCTCTGTTGCCATCATCAATATTTTCGGGCTATTGATTGATTATGGTTTCAACCTTACGGGCACGAAAGAAATTGCACTAAATAAAAACAATAATGAAGCATTAGGGAAAATTGTTTCCGGGATTCTTACAACCAAATTTTTTTTAATGCTGTTCACTTTTTTATTGTTGAATATTGGCCTGCTTACACCGTTTCTGTCTGAGAATAAAGAACTTTTTTTATTATCATTTTTTATATGCATTGGACAATCTATGAACCCCGGTTGGATTTTCCAGGGCCTGGAGAAAATGCGCCAGTTTGCACTCGTAAATGTGGTTTTTAAAATCAGTTACATGGTTTTTATTTTTGTATTTATCCGGGAGCCAAAAGATTATTTATATGTAAATGCACTCTTCGGTTTATCCATTCTTTTCACCGGAATTGTATCCATTATTCTATTACGTACAAAATTTAATATACGATTTACACCTGCATCATTTGCGGTTGTAGGAAGCTATTTGAAAAAAAGTTTTTACTATTTTATATCCGGTTTTTTTGTCAATATCAGTGGCTATGCAGGTTCTGCTATTCTTGGTATTTTCACAAATTACCGCATAGTGGGATTGTATGGTATTGTTGAAAAAATTTTGCAGTTGGTACGGCAACTGCTTATTATTTATTCGCAGGTATTGTACCCTGCCGCATGCAGGAAAGCGAATGAATCTGTACAGGCATATACTTCCTTTATGAAAAAAGCCTTTACGCCTTTTTTTATTTTTTACTTTTTAATATGTGCATGCATTTTCATTTTTGCACCGGAGATTGCATGGTATTTTAATAAGACGGATATTGGCACGCTCACAAATGGCATCCGGATCATTTTATTGGCAGCATTATGTACATCCTTGAATATTCCTGCATATCAATCCTTACTTGCCTATAACTTTTCAAAATCATACACTTTTGTTTTAATTACCACCTCTGTCATCAGTGTGTTACTTAATTTATTCCTCGCATCCCATTATGGTTTATTTGGTTCAATCATCAATCTCTTGATTACGGAATTTATCATGATGGCCGGGCTTCATGCCATGTTGCAGTTTTATCATTCAAAACATGCTTTATTTCAACTTAAATGGCTGGAAAATAAAAGTTGAAATAGGTTTGCATTTTGTTAAAAGAAATTTTTGAATAACAATTCATTGGAAAAGATCGGGTATGTGTCGGTATTATTTAAACAGGAAGACCTCTTGCCGGATTTATTTAAAGGTATTTCCATTCAAACAGTACAACCATATTGTGTATATTTAATTGACAATGCACCTTCTCCCGGAATGCACCACATGATTGAATCTATAAGAAAACAATATCCTTTTCTTCGAATTCAGCATCTTGAAAACAGTAAGAATCTCGGCGCTGCAGAAGCAAATAATATTGGAATTAAAATGGCCATCCATGATGGATGCAGTGCTTGTATTTTATCCAATACGGATATAGTATATGACAATCCCACATTATTTTCCGAAATGGTAAAGCTTTCAGAAGAAAACAATGCTGCGGTCATTGCGCCAAAAATTTATTATTTTAATACTAATAAAATATGGTATGCAGGCGGAGATGTGGTAAAATGGAAAGGAGGCGTTGTACATTTCCATGATCAAAAAGTAGATAATATTGATTCAGATAAAAGTTGCTTTACAGGGTATGCACCCACGACCTTTGTGTATATTAAAACCGATGTATTTAAAGATGCAGGATTTTTAGATAAGCAATATTTTTTGTACATGGAAGATACGGAATGGATGTACCGTGCACAGCTTTCCGGTTATAAAATATGGTATGCTGCGAATATTCATTTGATGCACAAAGTAAGTATTACCACAGGTGGCATTCTTTCTGATCTTGGGATTTATTACAATACGCGAAATCGTTTATTTTTTATAAGGGAGTACTTCCATTTTTTTACAAAATGTATGGCAAGCTTTTATACAATTGCAAGCACTTCTTTTTTTGTAATGAAGAAATGGACATTAAGTTCCTGGAAAGCTTATTTCAAAGCAGTAAGAGATGGATTTTGTACAACATTAAAACCACAGCGTGATTAATTCTTTTACATGATCAGCAATGTTTTCATATTTAATATTTGTGTCTTTTCAGCGATATTACTGATCTTATATTTCAATAAATTATTGTATGGTAGTATTCTGAATGATTTTTTCAATCCCTCATTTTCATTCATTCTTTTTCTGCTGATTTTTTTTGTAAATATCAATACGGAAGAAAATGATTTTTGGATTTATACTGGCGTCCTTGTTTTTACAGGATCTGTTGCATGGATGCTTGGCTTTTACCTGAATGGGTTTAAATATATCCAGATTCATAAATGGATGCCATCTGTAAAATTGAAAGGTATCAGCCTGAATCATTATTTGCTTTATCAACTCATTTTCGTTGTATTAACTTTTGGTATCACACTTTTCAAATTAAAAACATTTGGTTACAGCCTGCAGGATTATCTCCTGAATATGCTGATTGTAGAAAATGAGAATGTAAAAGAAGGTGGAAATTTCTGGACACTTTTTTATCGTGTCATCAAAATACCGATGATGGTAAATCATTTTCGGCTATTAAAAGATACGAAAAATTTGTACCTCAAAGTATTCCTGATTACACTTACTGAAATCTTATTTTCCCTTGCTGCGTTATCTTCAAGCAGGCTTGGCTACCTGATGGGATTTGTGTTTGCCTATTTTTTATATTGCCGTGCCAAAGACAAAAAACCAACAGTCAACTATTTTACAGTCACACTTTTAATCCTTGCATTCCCAGTATTGAATATGCTCAACAGATTGCGCAATGGCGACATCGAATGGCTCACCAATTTTAAAATTAGCGATCTCTGGGATTTAGGCGAGCGTACACTTTCAGCCGATGCAAACCCCGGGCAGAATTTTGATATTCTTGTAAAATATTTATCCAACACACACGACTATCACTGGGGATTTTTCTTTATTTCACAAACCTTCTTTCTTATTCCAAGAATACTTTGGCCCAATAAACCGATTACTTCTTTTGAATTTGAATATACCATTCGAGTCATGCATGAACACCCGATACAAGATGGTACCACTTATACATTTACTGCATTTGATGCATATGCAGGGTTTGGAATTCCATCTTTAATTATTGTAATGATTCTATTTGGAATTATTACGCGGTATTTTTATGAAATGTTTTATAAGAAGGATGTGAATTGCCTTATCATCATTTATGGATCATCCATTATTTTATATTACATTAATTTACTGCGGGCAAGTGTAGTGGACCTTAGCGCGTATTATTTCCTCGACTTTGCACTGATTCTTATTTTTTATATCATCTACAGGAAACTGAATATTTTTTATAAGCCGGAGCATGAAGTCGCGAAAATTGCATAATATTTTACATGGCTAAAATTGCAATCATCAATGCCCGGAATATTTTCCCCCTGAATGGAGGAGATAAAATATTTTCATATAATTTATTGAAAATATTGGCGAAGGAAAATGAGATTTGTTATATCAATATTATTGATGAAGCAAGTTACAATGAAATTGAAAAAGATGAACTTTTATCCCATGGCAAAATTTCCATGGAAATTATCCCAACACATTTTTTGCATAATGCAAATGCGATCCTGAAAAGTAGTTTACTTGGAACGCCTTACCTCGTTGCAAGGCGGCCCGGTAAAGAGAAAATAAAACAAGCAATTCAAAAAATGTTTGCTCATTTTTCACCTGAAATAATCGTATGGGATCAAATTCGTTCTGCATCATATTTTACAAAATTCCCCGCAGCAAAAAATTTCCTTGTTGAACACAATGATGAAGCCGCTATTTACAGGGAGAGAGGGGATTCGAAGGGCTTTTTAGCAAAAGGATTTTATCATTTCCAGGCAGGATTGTTGGATAAATTTACTGCAACAATACATAATGAAATGGACAAGGTCATTTACCTGAATAAAGAAAATAATAAGCAATCATCATTTTCAAAAAAGTATTGTTCTTTCCCGCAATTATTTACATCATTTCCACATGCTGAATATGCTGTGAAAGATAATTCGAAGATAAAATTATTATTTATTGGTGCATTGGATTGGTATCCCAATTTACAAGGCATACAATGGTTTATGGAAAAAGTATTTCCTTTATTGCCAGAAAATTTTGAATTGGAAATAGTGGGAAGAAATGCAGCGAAAGCCTTTCCACTAAACAATTCTACCCGCATTCACATTCATTCTGATGTAGGAGCTGTGGAACCTTTTTATCTTTCAGCGGATATATTTATTTCACCTGTATTTGCAGGCTCTGGCATCAATATTAAAATGCTTGAAGCTGCATCTTATGG
>CAYXHX010000020.1:9392-14439 GCA_964464835.1 uncultured Chitinophagaceae bacterium
ATACCGATTGTAGCTACGCCATTTTCATTACGTGGATATAGCAATTTGGAATTTATTCCTCAGGCAGCAGAAGAAAAATTATTTGCAACAAAAATTTTAGAAAATGCTTCAATGAATCAACGAATGGAGCTTTATAAAAAAATCAATGAATGGTACTCTGCATATAAACATGCAGCCGAAGTATCCACCCAACAATTGTTTACCGCAAAATAAAATGACAGAAAAAAGAGTTTGTTTTTTTTTACTCACCCGTTTACCATATCCGCCAATTGGTGGTGACAGGTTGCGTTATTACAATTCCATTTTAGAGATAAAAAAATTTGTACATTTAAAAATTGTTATAGTCACAGATGAAATACCAAACTCCGATGTGATACAGTTTTTGGAAGAAAACACCGTTTCCTATAAAATATTTACATACCCCAAATACCGTTTTCGATTCAATGCAGTATGTGCAATTTTCTCGCATTATCCTATTCAGGTAAAATATTATTATTTTAAAACTGTAGAAAAATATTGCCGGGAGAATATTCATCCCGAAGATTTTATTATTTCAAATCTTGTACGTACGGCATTGTATGCAATTCCATTTCCCAATAAAAAATGGGTTGACCTGATTGATTCATTATTCCTGAACTATTCAAGGAGCAAACTAAAAGTGTCTTCTCTTTTTTGGAAAATGATGTACACGGTGGAAGCAAAAAGATTAAAAACATTTGAACGGTTTTGCGTAGAAAAATTTGATGCGACCTTATTTACCAATTTCAATGAACAAAAATTTTATGCTCCATTCGGAAATGCCACCTGGTTACCCAATGGTGTGAATAATTCATTATTTCACAAAAACTTTATTGCAGCACATTACTCAACATCACCCACAGTCGTATTCCTGGGGAAAATGGATTACCAGCCAAACATTGATGCGGCGCTATGGTTTGCTGAAAAAGTATTGCCGTTAGATTCGGGCATTCATCTTATCATCGCAGGAAGTTCACCGGTGAAAAAAATTTTGGAACTGCAGGGTCAATTTCCCGGAAGAATTACTGTCACCGGCTTTATAGATGATCCATATCAACTCATGTATACCGCCGATGCGGTAATTGCACCTATGCAAACAGGCGGCGGCATTCAAAATAAAATATTGGAAGCCATGGCAATTGGCTGTGTCGTACTCACTACACAATTAGGCGCACAACCCATTATTGGCGCTGAAAATGGAAAGCATTTATTGATTTGTGAAACGCCGGTTGAATTTGTCAATGCAATCAATATGTTGCATCAACAAAAAATGAATGCAACCAGCATTCGGTTTTCAGCCAGGCAACTCATGGAAGAAAAATATACCTGGAAATTATTTTCTGAAAAATGGAAACAACTGATTGAAGATGCAGAAAAATAAATCTTCGAAATAATTATTGGATAGAAAACCAAACATACTTATTATTATTAACCGGCTTGTAATTGGCGGACAGGCAATAGATACGATACCGCTTGCCTGGTATTTGCAGGAAAAATTTACGGTGCAGGTGTTATATGGCGAAAAAGAAAATGATGAAGAAGAAGCGCTTTTTTTACTGGATTTATACCCGGGGTTACAAATAAAAAAATTACCGGTTTTACAAAGAAGTATTTCATTCTCAAAAGACCTTGCTGCATATCGCGCCATAAAAAATATTTTAAAGAAAAATAAATTTGCCGTTGTGCATACACATGGGTTTAAATCCGGCTTGCTTGGAAGGCTTGCCGCACGAGCCATGCGTGTACCATGCATTGTGCATACATTTCACGGCCACCTGTTTCATTCGTATTACAGCCGTTTTATTTCCACTCTCATTGTTTATCTTGAGAGAATGATGGGTAGAATCACAAATAAAATTATTACCATCAGCCCGCAACAATTGAAAGAGATTTCCGGAAAATTTTCTATTGTACCGGCTTCAAAAGTTTTTATGATCAGGCTGGGGATTGATGAAAAACATTTTTTCCGCAATGTATCAGAAAATCAAAATTATTTTAAAGAAAAATATATTTTAAAAAAAGAAGAAATCCATATCGGTATCATTGGCCGTATTGTTCAAATAAAAAATTTTGCACTCTTTGTTGATGTTGTAGAAAAAGTTTTAGTAGCATATTCTTCACAAGTAAAATTTTATGTGGTAGGTGATGGGAGTCTTGCCGGCCATGTCCAGGAAATCCTTGCATCGAAAAATATTACTTTTTCAACACCTGGCAATACCATTGAAGATGCACCTGTTATTTTTACTTCCTGGGTTCCTGATATTGCAACAGTTATCCAGGCGCTTGATATAATTATACTTACTTCTTATAATGAAGGAACACCTATGAGCCTGATTGAAGCACAACTCTGCGGCAAACCTGTCGTTGCCACCGATGTAGGTGGGGTAAGTGATACATTTGTTGCCGATAAAACAGGATTTCTTATTCCACCAGGAGATACAGATATGTTTGCAAAAAAATTAATTTTGCTTATGGAAAATGAAAATTTGAGAATGGAAATGGGTAATGCAGCCGTGCAATTTGCAACTGAAAATTTTTCCAAAAAAGTGGAAGTGCAGAAAGTAACTGAATTATACATGGAATGTTTGCAAAATAAAAATTGGTCATGAAATGAATATTCTTGTCACAGGCACTGCCGGGTTTATTGGCTTTCATGTTGTACAGCGTTTGCTAGCTGAGGGGCATTATGTGACAGGGTATGACAGCATCAATGATTATTATGATGTATCCCTTAAAATGGAACGGTTGAAACAATCAGGAATTACAAATCCACAGGATGCTACATTTCATAATTTCCTGCAAAATTCAAATCATACATATAGTTTTTACCGTGGATTATTGGAAGATAAAAAAAGGTTGGAAGAAGTTTTTCAATCTTCTTCATTTGATTATGTGATACATCTTGCGGCGCAGGCCGGTGTACGGTACAGCCTGGAAAATCCGCAAGTGTATATAACAAGTAATATTGATGGCTTTGCAAATATGCTCGAATGTTGCAGGCATGAAAAAATAAAACATCTTGTGTATGCAAGTAGTTCAAGTGTGTATGGCATGAATGATCAAAACCCATTTTCTGTAAATCAAAATGTGGATCACCCCATTTCTTTATATGCGGCCTCAAAAAAAAGCAATGAATTAATGGCGCATGCGTACAGTCACTTATTTAAAATACCAACAACCGGGCTCCGTTTTTTTACTGCTTATGGGCCTTGGGGCAGGCCGGATATGGCATTGTTTATTTTCACGCAATCTATCCTGGAAGGCAAGCCGATACAGGTTTTCAATAATGGAAATATGCTGCGCGATTTTACTTACATTGATGACATTGTTGAAGGTGTTGTACGTGTTATGCATCATATTCCTACAGGCAATCCTTTATGGGAAAACAGTACTGCTGATATTTCCACTTCGAAGGCTCCATATAAAATTTATAATATCGGCAATAATGCACCGGTGCGTTTGCTTGATTTTATTTCGGCTATCGAAAAAGAATTAGGGATCGAAGCTAAAAAAGAATTTTTGCCATTGCAGGCAGGAGATGTGCCCGAAACTTTTGCAGATGTGAGCAGCCTTATACACGACACAGGCTATAAACCACATACAAGCATTCGATTGGGAATAAAAAATTTTATTGATTGGTACAGGAACTATTATCATATTTAAAAAAACATTTCAACTTAAAAAATAATTTATATTAAATGAAAAATATCCTGATCACCGGGGGAGCCGGATTTATTGGTTCTCATGTAGTACGGCTTTTTGTAAACAAATACCCACAGTACAAAATCATCAATCTTGATGCGCTGACGTATGCAGGCAATCTTGAAAATTTATCGGACATAGACAAGGCGCCCAATTATTTTTTTGAAAAAGCCAATATCCTGGATGCAGAAAATGTGCAGGCAATTATTCAACAACATGCTGTTACAGATATCATTCATCTTGCTGCAGAGTCGCATGTGGACAGGTCTATTCTCTCTCCAATGGATTTTATTTATACAAATATTATTGGCACGATTAATTTATTGGAAGTAGCAAAAAATCATTGGAAAGAAAATTTTCAAGACCATATTTTTTATCATATTTCTACGGATGAAGTATATGGAACCTTAGGCTCTACGGGACTTTTCACAGAACGTACAGCTTATTCACCCAATTCACCTTATTCTGCCAGCAAAGCATCTTCCGATCATTTAGTGAGGGCTTATGGTGAAACCTATGGCTTGAATTATATCATATCAAATTGTTCCAACAACTATGGCCCCAATCAATTTCCCGAGAAGCTTATTCCACTTTTTATTCATAATATTATTCAAGAAAAAAAATTACCACTGTATGGCAAAGGTGAAAATACACGCGATTGGTTATATGTAGTAGATCATGCCATAGCAATTGATTTATTATTTCATAAAGGAAAAATAAAAGAAACCTATAATATCGGGGGATTTAATGAATGGAAAAATGCAGATCTTGTACAACTGCTTTGTCGCTTGATGGATGAAAAATTGGGAAGGCCGCAAGGGAGTTCAGCTAAATTGATTGAGTTTGTGAAAGACAGGCCAGGACATGATCTCCGGTATGCCATAGATGCAACAAAAATAAATAAAGAACTGGGGTGGAAACCATCTGTTACTTTTGAAGAAGGCTTAAGTGCAACAATAGATTGGTATCTTCAAAATAAAATGTGGTTAAAAAATGTAACGAGCGGTGAGTACATGAAATATTATGAACTACAATATCAACACAGGAATTAAACAATACATTCAAGAGAAAAATTTATGCAAATTGAAGAAGCGGGAATACAGGGATGTTTTATAATTCAAGATGACATCTTCGAAGATACACGTGGTTATTTTTTTGAATCTTTCAATAAAGAAACATTTCGAAAATTGACCGGGTTACAAATTGACTTTGTACAAGACAATCAATCCCATTCAAAAAAAAATGTTTTACGGGGCCTGCATTTTCAACGCGGTGAATATGCACAAGCTAAGCTGGTAAGGGTTTTACAAGGAACTGTTCTGGATAT
>CAYXHX010000020.1:14449-15044 GCA_964464835.1 uncultured Chitinophagaceae bacterium
AAATCGTTAATGTGGTGCTGGATCGACGCGATGCATCCTGTCGGGATATTGATTGAAAATATTCTGCGAATACATGACCGCTCTAGGTTTGAGATATTTGGATTTTTTTTAAACGCTGCTACCAGTGAGAATCAAGAGAAAAAATTAAAGCAGTTGATGGATAAGGAAATTAATATTTTTGGCTTAAATCGTGATGCGGCTTTAGATCTTATCAAGGAGCAGCGGCTGGATATTGCTGTTGATCTCCGGAAAGAATCTACAACTTTTGGAAAATATCTCGCTATTGAATTAAGCGCTGAAAACCGAAAACAATTATTTATTCCCCGTGGCTTTGCACATGGCTTTGTCGTATTATCCGAAACCGCAGATTTTTTTTATAAATGTGATCAATATTACAACAAAGCCTCTGAATGCGGTTTGCAATATAATGATAGAGGCATTGCAATTGATTGGAAAGTTGATGCCCAACAATTAATTATCAATGAAAAAGACCTGCAAAATTTTTCTCTGAAAGATTTAGTGCAAAAAAATTTATTATAAGAATTATTTTTCAACAAATTCGTTTATTACAATTATAAATATGAAAGGAATCATA
>CAYXHX010000020.1:15054-15819 GCA_964464835.1 uncultured Chitinophagaceae bacterium
GGTGGTGTCCAAGCAGCTATTGCCGGTGTATGACAAGCCGATGATTTATTATCCACTATCCGTATTAATGCTGGCAGGTATCAGGGAAATTTTAATTATTACCACGCCGGATGATGCATCACAGTTTCAGCGCCTGTTGGGTGATGGAAACAATTTGGGATGCAGATTTTCTTATGCAGTACAGGAAAAACCCAATGGGCTCGCACAAGCGTTTGTCATTGGAAAATCATTTATCGGGAATGATAAAGTTGCATTGATTTTAGGCGATAATATTTTTTACGGTTCAGGTTTCAGCAAACTTGTACAATCATATAATGATGTTCAGGGCGCTGCAATTTTTGCATACGAAGTTCGTGACCCCGAAAGATATGGTGTGGTTGCATTTGATGAAAACTTCAATGCCATATCACTTGAAGAAAAGCCTGCAAAGCCGGCATCGAATTATGCTGTTCCAGGCCTTTACTTTTATGACAATTCGGTAGTGGCAATTGCAGAAAATCTCACGCCTTCTGCCCGTGGCGAATACGAAATAACCGATGTGAATAAAATATTTTTACAACAAAAAAAATTGCAGGTTGGCTTGATGAACCGTGGTACAGCATGGTTGGACACAGGTACTTTTGATTCACTAAGCGAAGCCGGGGAATTTGTAAAAGTCATAGAAAAAAGGCAGGCCCAGAAGATTGGCTGCATAGAAGAAGTGGCTTTTCGAATGGGTTTTATTAATAAAGATTGATTCCTATCATGCCCATTCTGATAAGTTCA
>CAYXHX010000021.1:0-2657 GCA_964464835.1 uncultured Chitinophagaceae bacterium
AAATGTGCAGGTGAAGGACATTCGCAACGAGAAAGTATATGCTTTGGAAGGCGGCATGTTGAAATGGGATGAAGCAAAATTGCCCGAAATAAAAACAGCATTTTCTTCAGAAGGCATGACCAAAAATGATTTTGATAAATTGATTATACCGGGTAAAACTGTATTAGTAGATTTCTATGCAGCATGGTGTGCGCCATGCAAAGAGATGGAACCATTCCTTCATGAAATTGCAAATGAAAATTCAAAAAATGTAATCTTATTGCGGATCAATATTGATGAAAACCCGGCGCTTGCAGATGCATTGAAAGTATTTGCCATTCCATATATTCAAATATATAAAAATCAACTACTCACCTGGGAAAACCAGGGATTTACTGCAAAAAAAACAATTGAAAAACATTTGTAGTATTTTTAGTGCTTTACCAGTTTTCTATCCATGCAAATACAACTCGCATCTCTTAATTCAGGCAGCAATGGAAATTGTTATTATATCGGTAATGCTGCAGAAGCTGTACTGATTGATGCCGGGCTTTCCTGCAGGGAAACGGAAAAGCGTATGCGCCAATTGGAATTGGATATAAAAAAAGTGAAAGCCATTTTTATTTCGCATGAACATAAAGACCATATTTCAGGTGCAGGCGTACTATCCAAAAAATATCAACTGCCTGTATATATCACCAGGAAAACTTTGCGGAATTGCTGGCCGGGAATTGAAAGCCATTTAGTTCATTCATTTACTGCGGAAGAAAAAATTTCCATGGGAACCCTTATTGTCACTGCTTTTGCAAAATCACATGATGCCAATGACCCGCATAGTTTTATCATTCAATGTGGAGGTACTTGTATTGGTGTTTTCACGGATATCGGGCATGCCTGTAAAAATGTAACCCGGTATTTCCGGCAATGCCATGCAGTATTTTTGGAATCCAATTATGATGCAAATATGTTGGCCAATGGAAATTACCCCGTGCATTTGCAGAAAAGAATTTCCGGTGGAAAAGGCCATTTATCCAATACGCAGGCGCTGCAATTATTTTGTGAAAATAAATGGGAAGGCTTGCGATTATTGATTTTATCCCATCTCTCAGAAAATAATAATACTGAAAATCTTGTACAGGAACTTTTTGAAAATCATGCCGGTGATACTAAAATATATGTGGCCTCGCGATATAGTGCTTCGCCGGTTTTTTCTATTGAAGCAACTTTGCCAAGGCGGGAAAATATTTCCATGATACAGATGAGGTTGTTTGGGTAACCTGTTTAAAAAGATTGCCTTATAAATCATTCCACTTAAATAAGTTATCGAGAAATTCTTTTCAAGAAAATATTTTTATTGAAAAAACATCGAGTGTTTTTATTTTAAAATCTACCAAACGAACGCCGCTACTGCCTAACTGACTCCGCTTCGAGGTTTTATGGAATTAATCCATGTGAATCCAAGCTATCTTTACTTTTGCACCATGCCGCTCAAAAAAGAAATCCTCTGGAACCGGAATTTTATTAATGCCTGTCTTGCTTATTTACTTACAGCCATTGTATTTAACGGAAGTCCTTCATATCAATCCATCAAAGATTGGTTTTGTCTTATCTTCCTATGTACTCGCATTATTATTTGTGCGGCCTTTCTCCGGCTATCTCGTGGATATTTTTCCAAGAAAAATTTTATACCTCATTGGCATTATTTGTTTCATGGTGGTTTTTATCGGGTATTATTTTGCCGTAACGGTTTTGTTTTTTGTAATACTCCGGTTCGTGCATGGAATTTTTTGGGGCTTGTCATCCGTCTCTGCAAACACTGTGGCAATAGATATTATTCCGTCTTCAAGAAGGGCGGAGGGCATTGGTTTTTTTGGAGTAAATATGAATATTGCCATGGCTATTGCGCCTTTTATCGGAATCAATATTTATAAGGAATATGGTTTTCAATTTCTCATTACAGTTGCTTTAATCATTGGCGCAATGGCCATCATCACCGTTTTATTTATTAAAGTTCCTTCTAAAAAGCAAGATAAAAACTTACCCAATCAAGCGCTTTCCTTTGATCGGTTTTTATTGATAAAAGGCTTGCCCATTTTTTTTAACCAACTCTTTCTTTCATTTGGATGGGGCACATTGGGCGCGTATGCAGTGTTGTATGGGCAGGAAATTAATATCAGTAATCCGGGCTATTTCTTTTTATTCTTAGCAGGAGGCATTGTTTTGTCGAGGGTGAATGCAGGCAAATTGGTAGATCGCGGGTATTTACATACAGTCATTATTACTGCGATTTCCATTGTAGTTGTAGCATTTTTTTCATTTGCAGTTTTACATAATATTTATGCATTCAATGCTTCTGCATTTTTGATTGGTATCGGGTATGGATTATTATTCCCTGCATTGCAAACGATATATGTAAATATGGCGCCGGCTGCCCTGCGTGGAACTGCAAATTCAACGTATCTAACTGGCTTTGATCTCGGTGTAGGTATTGGCCTGCTTACGGGAGGCATCATGGCACAATATTTCAAAGGGTTTGCATCATTGTATTTACTTTGTTCTGTACTCAGCATCATTGCATTGGTGATATATATTTTATCTTCCAAGAAAGTGTATGAGAAAAATAAATTAACAATGCTAAATTGATAAAAGGTGGTTTAGCATGAAAATATTTTCGTTAG